>CAYNCW010000332.1:0-3176 GCA_964395635.1 uncultured Oscillospiraceae bacterium | reverse complement strand
GTATATGGCAAAGCGGCGTGTTTCTAGGGCGTTTCTGCCCAAAACACGCCGCATATCGCATCCAAAATTAATTAGCGTAGGAATCAATTGGCGCTTGAACGTTTGTTTTTGTTATGGTATACTATTTTATGATTATACAAGCAGGGAGCTGTCTTAAATTTGGCAAGAGATAAAATTATTATCAAGGGTGCCCGTGAAAACAATTTGAAGAGTATCGACCTGGAACTACCTAGGGATAAGATGATTGTGTTTACAGGACTTTCCGGCTCTGGAAAGTCTTCCCTTGCGTTTGATACCATTTACGCCGATGGGCAGCGGCGGTATGTGGAGAGCCTGTCCAGCTATGCGCGGCAGTTCTTGGGCCAGATGAGCAAACCCAAGGTGGACAGTATTGAAGGGTTGTCTCCGGCCATCTCCATCGACCAAAAAACAACCTCTAAAAACCCCCGCTCAACGGTAGGGACTGTTACCGAAATACATGACTATCTGCGTCTACTCTATGCCCGCATTGGGGTTCCCCATTGCCCGGTGTGTGGCAAAAAGATACAGCAACAAAGCATAGATCAGATGGTGGATGCCGTTATGGCACTACCGGAAGGCACCAAAATTCAGATACTGTCTCCAGTAATTCGTGGCCGCAAAGGGCAGCATGTAAAGGAACTGGACAGTGCTCGTCGTGCCGGTTATGCCCGTGTGCGGGTAGACGGCAATACCTACGATCTCTCCGAAGAGATAAGCCTTGATAAAAACAAAAAGCACACCATTGAAATTGTGGTGGACCGCTTGGTTGTGCGGGAGGACATTCGTTCTCGATTGGCAGACTCCTTGGAAACAGCCCTATCGGTTTCCGGCGGCTTGGTGTCAATAGACGTGATGGACGGCGAGCCCATGCTTTTTTCCCAAAACTATGCCTGCCCAGAGCACGGTATTAGCATTGAAGAGCTGGCCCCCAGAATGTTTTCCTTTAACAATCCCTTTGGTGCGTGCCCTAAATGCACTGGTTTGGGTGTGTTCCTTAAAGTAGACCCGGATCTTGTGATTCCCAACAAGGATTTGTCTGTTCGGGAAGGGGCAATCCGGGCTTCTGGGTGGTATTTTGCAGAGGGCGGTATTGCCCAAATGTACTACGAGGCCCTTGCTGAACGGTATGGGTTTTCTCTGGATACCCCGGTGAAGGATTTACCCAAAGAAGTTGTGGATATACTTCTTTATGGAAACAACGGCGAGAAGATCAAAATGCGCCGGGAAACCGGCGTTATGTCCGGCAGCTATACCAGCAGCTACGAAGGGGTTGTCAACAACCTGGAGCGCCGCTACCGAGAGACCAACAGTGACTGGATGCGAGACGAAATCGCCCTGACCATGACCGAGATGAACTGCCCAGAATGCGATGGGAATCGGCTGAAAAAAGAATCCTTATCGGTTTTGGTGGCGGGAATCAACATTATCCAATTTTGTAAAATGTCTATAGACAAGGCTGTAGAGTTTGTAGACAATATGCAGCTTTCCCAGCGAGATATGCTGATTGCAAAAGAAATCCTCAAAGAGATTCACGAGCGGCTGCACTTCTTAAAAGGGGTGGGGCTAGGGTATTTGACTCTGTTTCGCTCATCCGGCAGTCTTTCCGGTGGGGAAAGCCAGCGAATTCGTCTGGCAACCCAAATTGGTTCCTCCTTGGTTGGGGTTTTGTATATATTGGACGAGCCCAGCATTGGCCTCCACCAAAAGGACAATGACCGTCTCATTGCAGCCCTACAAAATCTCCGAGATTTGGGCAACACCCTTATCGTAGTAGAACACGATGAAGACACCATGCGTGCTGCTGACTATATCGTAGATATTGGTCCCAAAGCAGGTATTCATGGGGGAGAGGTGGTGGCGGCCGGTACCATCCAGGACATTGAGGCCTGTGCCCATTCCTTAACCGGCCAATATCTCAGCGGTAAAAAATACATTCCGGTGCCTAAGCAGCGTCGAAAACCCAACGGAAACAAGCTGGTTGTCCAAGGCGCCACCGAAAACAACCTAAAAAACGTCAGTGTGGAAATCCCTTTAGGCGTTATGACAGCGGTTACCGGGGTATCTGGTTCGGGAAAATCTTCTCTAATCAACGAGATTCTTTACAAAAAGCTGGCGCATGATCTTAACCGTGCAAAATGCGTTGCCGGTGCCCACAAAAACATTCTAGGAATTGAGCAGGTGGACAAGGTTATAGCCATCGACCAATCTCCCATAGGCAGAACACCCCGATCCAATCCAGCTACCTATACCGGTATGTTCACCGATATCCGCACAGTGTTTGCCCAGACCAACAGCTCCAAAATGCGAGGATATGGCCCTGGGCGGTTTTCCTTTAATGTTAAAGGCGGCCGTTGTGAAGCCTGTGAGGGCGATGGCATTATAAAAATTGAGATGCATTTTTTGCCGGATATTTTTGTCCCATGCGAGGTGTGCAAGGGTAAACGGTACAACCGGGAAACCCTGGAAGTGAAATACAAAGGCAAGACCATCCATGAGGTATTGGAGATGACTGCCGAGGAGGGACTCTCCTTCTTTGACAATATCCCCAAGATTAAGCGAAAGCTGCAAACTTTATGTGATGTGGGTCTTGGGTATATTAAAATTGGCCAATCCTCCACCACATTATCAGGCGGAGAGGCTCAAAGGGTCAAGCTGGCTACCGAGCTATCCAAACGGCCAACAGGAAAAACGGTATATATTTTGGACGAGCCTACTACAGGGCTCCACAGCGCCGATGTGCACATGTTGGTGGAGGTGCTCCAGCGATTGGTGGATACCGGCAATACGGTGATACTTATCGAGCACAATCTGGATGTGATTAAATCCGCAGACCACATTATCGACATGGGGCCGGATGGCGGCGACAAAGGTGGTGAGGTGGTGGCAGCCGGAACACCTGAGCAGGTTGCACAATCCAACACCTCCCATACCGGGAAATATTTAAGAAAAATGCTGGCAAAAAGTTAGAAATTATTACAAAAACTAGTAAAAACCTTTGCAACTTGCCATCCTTGTGATATAATGGATAATCAACGGGGAACAATTGGATAAGCTTTTCCCTGAAAAAATTACGGTACAGACATATCACAAAGAAAGAGGGGAATATTTTGTTAAAATCAGTCCTGTATTGTATACTGCTTTTAACAACTACCGTT
>CAYNCW010000331.1:0-3185 GCA_964395635.1 uncultured Oscillospiraceae bacterium | reverse complement strand
TGCATCCACCTGTACCTTGCTGCCAACCGAAAAAGCAAGATGGATATACCCACAGCGATGAAAACCGGAACTGGGCGCTTCCAAATTGGGGCGGGTCATAATTTCCAGCCGTGTGCCGCCTGCGGGAAAGGTGAGGAAATAGGTCTTCAGTCCAGTATTGAGATTGTGGTATTTAGAACCGGCTGTTGCGTTAAAATATGTTTGGTAAAAGTGTTTCGTTTGCTCCAAGTTATTGGTATACAAGGCAACGTGGTCAATTATCATTGCAGATTCTCCTTTATATATAAATTTTGTCGGCAGGATAGGGGAGATGCGTACTGCATATCCTCAACTATTTTATATGCAGCCAGATTGTAAATATCCCCCTACCAAAAAGGCAGGGGGAATCATCATAGGCTATTTCTCCTTAGGCATAGGATCCACACCACAACCCTTGCATCCACTGCAGCAAGAGCCGTTTCCTTTTTTTGATTTTTTCCTTTGAAAGAGTATGCCCAATACAGCTATAGTCACAGTTATTATCACAATAATAACATCTACCAAATGCATAAACAATTACCTCCTAACGGGGGACTACAGTAGGTTAACAATTATTGTACCAATCTGAAACACCAAAAAGGATACAACCCACGCAGTTAAAATATGAAAAGCAATGGTTCGCCAAAACCATTTGCGGGAGTTCATTTCTCCTGCAATTGCGCCAATAGCAGCTATACAAGGTGTGGAGAGTAGGCACCAGGTCATTAAGGATAAAGCAGCTGGTACAGAAAAGCTGGAGCCAATTGCAGCAGCCAAAGCAGTGGCAGCTCCTTGGCTTTCCAATACATTGATCTCAATACCGGTGTAAAGCTGTCCCATGGTGGATACAACTGCTTCCCTGGCCACCAGACCTGTAAACACCGCCACAACAGTTTTCCATCCGTGGGGCCCGGAAGCAAAACCCAGGGGTAGGAAGAAAAATCGGAGAGCATTTCCTAAAATCCCCAGTATGGAGTGTGCGCTGTTGGCTTCTACCATACCAAAGCTGCCGTCAAAGCCAAAGTTGGCCAAAAACCAGATAATTACCGATGCAGTGGTGATGACGGTTCCTACCTTGGTGGCAAAATCTTTACATTTGTTCCAAAGGGGAACAGCCAACCCCCTTAAACTGGGCAACCGATAGGGCGGCATCTCCAGAATAAAAGGGGAGGTATCTCCTTTGAACACGGTCTTTTTTAAGCATATGCCTGCAATAATTGCCACAGTGATGCCCAAAAGATAGATACCGGTAACTACCAGGTCGGTGTGATTAGGAAAGAATATAGGCACAATCAAAGCATATATGGGCGCTTTTGCCCCACAAGACATAAAGGGAATCAGCATAATTGCCAGTCTGCGATCGCTTTCAGTTTCCAGAGTACGCGTAGCGGATATGGCGGGAACACTGCATCCAAACCCCATAATCAGCGGAACGAACGCTTTACCGGTAAGCCCAAATTTACGTAAAAGCTGATCCATAAGAAATGCAGCCCGCGCCATGTACCCGGTATCTTCCAGGATGGATATAAACAGATACAAAACCAGCACCAGCGGCAAGAATCCCAAAACAGCCCCCACCCCGGCAAAGATACCGTTGATAACCAAATCCATCGCCCAAGGAGATGCGCCAATAATTTCTAGGAAAACAGCCATACTATTGGTTGCCCATGCTACAAATTGCTCAATAAGCCCTGCCAAATAGGCACCAGGACCAGGCAGATCGGTAATAAAGAATAGGTTTTCGGTAAAGGTGAGATGGAACATCAAAAACATGATCCCCAAAAAAATAGGTATTCCCAATACCCGATGGGTGACGATTCGGTCAATTTTTCCCGATGTGGTTAGGGCATCCATCTCCCGGCTTTTTAATAAATATGGGCTGCAGTACTTGGTGATGTACTGGTAGCGTTGATCTGCAATGGTGGCTTCAGCATCACCGCCATCGCACAAACTGCGGGTTTCCTTACATACCCTGTGGATTTCTCCTGCTCCGGCACCCAAAGAAAGACTTTCGGTAGTGCCGGGGTCATTCTCTAAGAGCTTGATGGCGTGATAGAGGGAATTGGAAACCTGACCTTGCTGCAATAGCTTATGAAGATGGGTGATACCCGGTCCAAGCACTGTGTTTTCCAATACTGTATGTGGCTGTGAATGTTGATTGGACAAGGCCATTGCCTTCTGCATAAGTGTATCCAACCCTTTTCCTTGAGAGGCTGCAATGGGTACAATTGGTACCCCCAAAGCCTTTTCCAGCGCAGGGATATCCACGCTATCCTTGTTTTTTTCCAAAACATCCATCATATTCAGCGCCACTATCACAGGCGGCTCACATTCCATGAGCTGGCTGGTTAAGTATAAATTTCGCTCCAGATTGGTGGCGTCTACGATATTAATGATAATATGGGGATTTTGATTGAGAATATAATTTCTGGCTACAGCCTCTTCGGGGGAATAGGGAGCCAGTGAATAGATACCGGGTAGGTCGATAATGCAAATATCTTCGTTGGATTTTTTGTACCGCCCTTCTTTGCGTTCCACCGTGACCCCCGGCCAATTGCCTACATGGGCTGTGGAGCCGGTAAGCTGATTAAACAAGGTGGTTTTACCGCTGTTGGGGTTTCCGGCCAAAGCTATATTCAGTGGCATAGTTTTTGTGTATCCTCTCATGCAAATTCGGCGCAGCAGGCTTTGTGTCCTTTGGGGCAGTACGCTTTTTCTACAACCACCAATTTGGCATCAGCTTTACGC
Source organism: uncultured Oscillospiraceae bacterium (assembly GCA_964395635.1). Classification (GTDB taxonomy): domain Bacteria; phylum Bacillota; class Clostridia; order Oscillospirales; family Ruminococcaceae; genus WRAV01. The sequence goes on along the minus strand of CAYNCW010000331.1, from coordinate 419 downwards.
AAACTAAGCTGATATCCTCGTAAATTCAGTTCCAGTGGATCACCAAAAGGTGCAACCTTGCGCACAGTTATAGTAACACCAGGGGTAACCCCCATATCAAATAGCCTTCTGCGTACAGCGCCTTCTCCAGTAACCTTGGTGACCTTTGCTTTGTCACCAGGGATCAAGCGATTCAGTGTGGTTTCTATAGCGCATCACTCCTATATCTACAATGTTTCCAAAGGCTAACATTTTTATCAAAAAAAACAAAGCCTTGGTTACTCATAATCTTCTACTTTAATTGGTTACTACGGGTATATTATAATCTGTTATGGTTTACTTGTCAACTCATTTCTAAAAATCCATGCCAAAATTGTTATCACAATAAAAAGATGCCACTTTATAGCAACAGTGCATAATAAGACAAAAAGTAAAGGGGT
>CAYNCW010000330.1:0-3186 GCA_964395635.1 uncultured Oscillospiraceae bacterium | reverse complement strand
AACAAGTGAGACGAAGGAGGCATGTTACATGACTGCGAAAGAATACTTAACCCAGCTTGCAAGGATGCGTAAAGATTTGGGGTATCGCATGGAACAGGTAAAAGCGCTGTTGGAGATACGCAAACAAGGGATAGAGGCAGGGGGCGCACCCGACAGACTGTTGCAAAAAAAAGAAGCAATCGCGTTGGAGCTGGATCAGCTGTATGCCATGGGAGAAGAGGTGTTTACCCTGTTGGATGCCCTGGAAGACTGTGAACACCGCACAGTTTTAACTCTGCGGTATGTCCGGGGCATGCCCTGGAATATGATAGCCCAGCGTATGCATTACTCCACCCGGCACTTAAATCGGCTGCACAACGAGGCTATGGAAAATGCAACAAGAATACTGAAAAACGGAGATAGAAAATGGACTATATCAAGCTTTTAAAAACCATGCTTGCTGCAGCAGGCGGCACATTGGTGTATTGGTTGGGGGGACTGGATCAATTGCTGGCAGCGCTGCTTGCCCTAATTGTGTTGGATTATATCACCGGTATTATAAAAAGTTGGCACCAAGGCACGCTATCCAGCGCAGTTGGGTTTCGGGGCATTGCCAAAAAGGTTATGATTTTGGGTGTGGTGGCTATGTCCTTTGTGATACAAAAACTGACCATGGGGGCAATGCCGGTGCGGGAAATCACCATTGTGTTTTTTATTGGTAACGAAGGCATATCCATATTGGAAAATGCCGCCCAGATAGGTTTACCACTGCCGGCGGCTTTGCGAAAGGCGCTGGTTCAGCTGAGCAAGGAGCAGGAATAAACAAAAAGCCCTTGTATCGGAAAAATTCCATACAAGGGCTTTACTGGTTTAATTTTTTAAAAAAGAGTTTAAGATGCCCTCATTTTCCTGGGGGTCAAATATGTAGTTGCCCAAATGCTGCTTTACACATTGGTAGATTTGGTCTGGGGTTCCGGTTTCTATCCAATCCAAGATTTGCAGATGCTCGTTGGTGGTGGCGATGACGAAATCGGCCTTTTTATTTTCATCTGCCAGTTCCTCCACACAGTAACGCAGCCGCAGGGAATGCTCTTTGGTGGTGGAGAGTATGTCCGATAACAGGGCAGAACCGGAATACAGATGCAGCAGCTTGTGTAGCGCAATATCCGATGCAATATACAGATACTTATCTTCGGGATTTTTGCACACCGCACCAAGTTGTTTGCGTACATCGTCGATATTCTTTTGCGGTATCTTGCCCTTGGAGTTTTTGGCGGCATATGGCTCCAGCATAAGGCGCAATTCCATAACCACATTGTAATCCTGGAGGGATACCTCAGATACAATTGCCTTTTTTCGGGGGGTGAGAACCACAAAACCATCCTGGTTGAGCATATTGAGTGCTTCGCGAATTGGGGCGCTGCTAATATTCATTGCGCTGGCCAGCTCTAAAATATTCAGTCGTTCTCCTGCTTTAAAGCGGCCGAGAATAATCTCCGTTTTCAGTGTATCGTATACTTTATCTTTCAAAGATGTGGGATCCTTAAATGCCTCTAAAGGATACAATATACGCTCCTCCCATCCAAATCCAGTATACTGTCGCGGTGGTTCAACAATTTTTTTAAGCTTAGAAAAATATTTTCATTCTAACTATACTATAGTGGTAGTAAAAGATCAATGGAAACTTGATTTAAGGCACTGCTAATTTTGTATGTATGCAAAAGAATGTTACTTAAGTATGCGATAAGAGCCGATAATAGGAAGCTCCTTGGCTTGACCATTTAAGGTGTTTATCAGGCCCCTTATGGAAAATATGAGCACAACAATACCAAATATGGGGTTGAGAATTGCCCCGATAAAGGGAATGAAGCGAAGAGCAATATTGCCCACCCAAGCTACAATAAACAACATCAGCGCCTGGTTTGCGTGAAATTTTCCAAATGGGGACCCAGGGCAGCATATTAGCGGCAAAAAGAATAGGATATAGGCAAGAGCAGATATAACCCTATTCTTTTCAACATCCTCGGGGGCAAATACAAATTCTTGGTTGTCCATGGTGTTCTCTCCTTTTTTACTGTTCAGTTCATTTATTATACCAATAGCAAAGAGTTTGTGCAAGTTTTGACATATCCCCAGATAAGTACCCCGGCGCCTTGGATTGTAATACAAGCACTGTTGGCTGCATATACATGAAACAACTGCTTGTATTATGGGAGAGGGGACTTACGATATGGCGGAAGAAAAGAAGTTACTGAAGATGCATCACAATGTGATTATGGAAAACCGGAAGAACCTGACCATTACCGGTGTCATGGATATTGACAGCTTTGACGAGTCCACAGTGGTGTTGTTTACCGAGATGGGTGAACTGACCATACGGGGTACCAATCTACATATCAATAAAATCGATGTGGATTCGGGGGATCTGTTGATGGAAGGAGAAGTGGATTCTCTGGCCTATTCGGACAACCAACCACAACGGGGCGGTTTCTTTTCAAAGATATTCCGTTAAGGGGTTGGCAGTGCGCGCCCTTAGACCCCGGCAGGCACCCTGGGGCTTTCTTTGGTGTGCTTTGTAGGCGTAAAACAGGCTGCATCCATAGCTTTTTGGAATGCGGCCTGTGCAGACGATAGCAGGGCTATTTTGGTATTTTTGCAGAATTCCGATACATGGAGGCGGTAGGGTGGGCATTTATCTGGCAGAACAAACCATGGTATTTTTACAGTCCCTGGCTATGGGTGGGTTGCTGGGACTTTTGTTTGATGCTTTTCGTATCAGCCGTATTGCCATTCCCACAGCCCGGGTGATTGTGTTTGTGGAGGATGTGGTGTATTTTTCGGTTTGTGCGGTTATCACATTCTTTTTGATGTTGTCTGTTCTGGATGGTCAGGTGCGGTTTTTTCTGCTGCTTGGTGAATTTTTGGGAGCGGTTTTGTATTTTTGTACCATTGGCCGTTTGGTAATGATTGTATCCAAAACCATAATCCATATTATTCAAAGTATTTTTCGCTTTATTTATGCGTATTTATTGCTCCCGATTTGGAAATTATTTTATTGGATTGTGTCGATGATTGCGCGCCCGTTTTATTTTTTGGGAAATATGATAAAAAAATCTTCCCAAAGAGTAAATTTTCGCTTGAAATTTGGACTTATATTATTGTATAATGAGTGTAATTATTATATTCAACTCAAAGAGACATTAAAAA
>CAYNCW010000329.1:0-3206 GCA_964395635.1 uncultured Oscillospiraceae bacterium | reverse complement strand
GAGAGAAACCATCATCATAAAGCTAAGCAAGGCAATGAATGTTCTACGAATCAAAATTAAAACCTCCAGGTATAGTTTTTGTTTTTGATGCTACGGGTATTCTAAGCAAAACTTGTTAAAAGTATTTACAGTATGTGTTTTTCTCTTGATTCACCAATTATTTTGTTATATACTGAATATACGCACTATGCATGAGGAGGTGTCTTTTTATGAGTTTAGCAGTAAATAGCTTACTGTCTACCTACAGTTATACCTACCAATCTGCAATCAGGCCTAAGCTGGACAAAAACGACGACAGCTATTGGAGCCAATCTGAGTTAAAAAACTACACCCGTGCATATGAAAAGGCAACCGGAACCAAGTTGGATGCCGAAAAGATTCTCTCTACATACGATGCCGACAAAGACAAACGGCTAAGCATTTCCGAGCAAACTGCGGTGAACAAGGATGATGCTCTGGGACTTAAGGCGCTGAGTAAAAAGCCGCCTGAAGCAAATATATCGATTACAGGCCAAAGCATCAGCGAAAAATTGGCAGAGCTGATGAAAACCATGTCTGCTTCCAGTAAAGTCTCGCTTTCCAATGTGGTGCGCCGCTCCCAACAGGCCTCCGAGCTCTTAAGCAACTTCGGTATGGCTGGTGATTTTTCAATGAACAACATTGCTGGACTGATGGCACAACAAAATGCTGCTAAGATGTATGCGTACCAAATGCGCAGCGGCAAAAATAATGACTGGAACGCATTGTCCGGTCAGGTATTGAATATGGTTGTATAACCAGTAAAAGGGCGGATACTGGGTAGCCCTTATTGGTCTATGCAGATTCGACTACACAAAAATACGCACCGATTTGTTGTTGAACAAACCGGTGCGTATTGCGTTGATTACCGTATTTTCTCTGCTGGGCGCTTACCGTCTGTCTCTGTGTCTTCTGGAGTAGGGGCAGCTGGCAACAGTTCCGCTTTGAGCTTGGATATACGGCGCTCTTCCATTTCATCCACAACAAAGCGCACATTGTCTATCTGTATGGTAGGATGCTGTTGATCGTTGGGAAGATACCCCAACTGGTGCACGATATACCCCCCGATGGTGTCAAACTCTTCTTCATCCTCTTCATGGACAGTGAAAGAGAAAAACTTTGCCACCATTTCCAGATCGGCCAAACCATCTACAAGATAGCAGTTTTCGGTAAGCTGGGTAATTTCTTCTTCTTCATCGTCATATTCATCTTGAATATTGCCCACTATAGCCTCCAGAAGGTCTTCCATGGTTACAATACCTGAGGTACCGCCGTACTCATCTACCACCACAGCCATCTGAATTTTTTGGGCTTTAAACTGGCTTAACAGCATCTTCCCATTGGTGGATTCCAACACATACATGGGTTTACGCAGATATCCTTCCAGAGAAAAATCTGCTTCCGGGTTTTTGGTAACCCTGTCTAGAAGGTCTTTGACATACAAAATACCTACAATTGAGTCTAAGTCCTCTTTATATACCGGAATACGGGAGTAGCCTGATTCCACCGCCAGCTGCACAATCTCTTCCAAAGGGGCATCAACCAAAATGGCCTCAACTTCGGTGCGATGGGTCATCATATCTGCTGCTGTGCGATCGTCAAATTCAAAGATATTGTTTATCATATCCTTGTCTACTGCCTCTATATTACCACTTTCGTTACCCACATCAATGAGCATACGAATTTCCTCTTCGGTAACCTGTTCGGGTCTGTGGTCTGGGTCTATGCCCAGCAATCGCAGTATTACATTGGTTATCTTGGATAAAAACCATACAAAGGGTTTTTCTAAAGCAAATAGCATGGTTAGCGGGCCAGAGATTGCCAAAGCGACCTTTTCATAGTATTGCATACCCAATCGCTTGGGTACCAATTCCCCGAAAACAAGGCTAACAAGGGCTGTAGCACAGGTTATTAGCAAGAGGGACAAGACACCCGATAGGGTTGGAGAGAAGAACAATGGCGAAGACACAAGCGCGGTATACAAATAGCCGGTGAACCCGCGCACACTGACACCAATGGTGAAAAAACCAGATAACGTTACCCCCACCTGAATGGTGGTGAGAAATTTTGACGGCTCATCAATCAGCTGCACCAGCCGCCTTGCACGTTTGTCTCCATCTTGTGCCAATTTTCGCACCTTGCTGTCGTTTAATGTGACAATGGCGATTTCGCTCATAGAAAAAAATGCGTTTAATGCCACGAAAGCCGCTAAGAGCAGAATATACACTGTCATACTACCGTCGGGATCCATATTTCAACTCCTCAAATAATCAATGTTTTGCCTAGTTGTCTTAGTATATACAAATAAATATAAACTTTTTTTTACAAATTGTCAAAGGATAGATACCGCACCTATACGTCTTATACGGGTGTTTTCCTGCAAAAAAGCTATAATAGAGGGCTCGGGGTTAGTTTTGTTGCACTTTTCACCTATTTACTGGCTATTTTTGGTTTTTTATGGGTGTCACACACTCCTGTTACCCTTATCGTATACTATAGTATCTTTAATTGATTGGAAGTGTCTTTAGTGAAAATCGGTGTTGCGCTGTCGGGCTGTGACATCGGTGGTGTATGTGCATATACCCTTTTGCAACAGTTGTCCGAGATGGGGTTAGAGTCGGAACTCATTTCGGCCAGTGGATTGGCAGCGGTGGGTGCTTTGCTGTTTGCCAGCGGTTTAAAAAGTGAAACCTATCAGCAGCTCATGGAAGGCTTTCTCCGAAAGTATTGGGAGAAGGATTTAGATGCCGCGCTGGAAGATTTATCAGGGCATATATCCGCCGATAGCTTGAAACAAATAGAGAAGTTAGCTATTCATGCAATAAACATAACAGAGGATAAAATAGTCACTTTTACCAACGACTATAGCTTTGCCACAGATAAGCTGCAAACCTATCCGTTAACAAGCGCCTATGAAATTCTGGGGGCAGCGGCGGGATTGCACCACAGACAAGGGGATAGTTATTTTGGCGATTATAGTGTTCGCCATGGGCATCCTATATACCCTTTGCGCATGTTGGGGATTGGCAATATTTTAACCCTTTCCTTTCTGCCTATGATGCCCCAAAGCGGCTACGACATTCTACTTAAACAAAAACTGGAAACCGCACAGTTGTCGGTTGTGCATCTACCCATACTCTTTCCGCCACCCGAACCGGATCTGGGTATAAAGGAATATGATGAATTTG
>CAYNCW010000328.1:0-3211 GCA_964395635.1 uncultured Oscillospiraceae bacterium | reverse complement strand
GCGTCATCGTGGAGGGGCAGTTTCAGCTTGACCCGTTTGACGCGGCGGTGTTTGTGTTTTGCAACCGGCAACGCAACCGGCTGAAGATATTGGAATGGGACGGGGATGGGTTTTGGCTGTGCTTCAAGCGGCTGGAGAAGGGCAAGTTCCGCTGGCCGGATGAAAACGGCGGTGCGACCATGGCACTGACAGCGGAGGAATTGACGATATTGCTTGGTGGCGCACGGGTGGAATTGAAGTTGCGACGCAACGAGGTGTACGAGCGAAAAAGCATGTAGATATTTTCGTTAAAACGCCGCAAATCATTGAATTTCATACGAATCCATGGTAAAATATACACATGGAAACTCTGTCATCAACGCTTGTGGTGAACCGCTGTGAATATGAGGCGATGGGGACAAAAATCGCTGAACTGGAGATGCTGGTGCAGTTTTACGAGCATCAGCTTTTGCTGTTCAAACGGCGCCAATTTGGCTCCACCAGCGAGAAAACAGACATCGACCCATTCCAGATGAATCTGTTTGGGGAGGAAGCAGTGAAGGCCCCGCCTGACCCTTTGACCGAGGATATCCGCCAGCGACGAAAAAAGCAGGTGGGAAAGCGGGAGGAGGATCTTTCCGGTCTGCCGATAGAGCACATCGACTATGAGCTTTCCGAATTGGAGCGCGCCTGCCCACAGTGTGGGGAACTCATGCGTGACATTGGCGTACAGACACGGCGTGAGTTGAAGTTAATTCCGGCAAAGGTGGTTGTGCTGGAGCATGCTGCCCACAGCTATGCCTGCCGAAACTGCGAGAAAAACGGTATCTCGGTTCCCTTTGCCAGGGCCAACGCCCCGGTTCCTCTTCTGAATGTCTCACTGGCATCTCCGTCATTGGTGGCCCACCTTGCCGTACAAAAGTACGCGAACGGCATGCCGCTGTACCGATTGGAGAACGGGTTTCGTTATGATGGGGTGAGCATATCCCGACAGACCATGTCAAACTGGGTGATTTGCAGCTCAGAGGGGTATTTTGAGGGAATATACAACCTTTTGAAGAGATATTTGCTGGAGGAAAGCGTACTCCACGCCGACGAGACGGTGGTGCAGGTGCTGCGGGAGCAGGGCCGGGCGGCGAAGACAAAGAGCTATGAGTGGCTTTACCGAACCAGTAGCTGTGCCAAACATCGTATCGCCGTCTACGAGTACCGGCAAACCCGGAGCCAGGAGCACCCGAAAGCATTTTTGGAAGGCTTTGAGGGTTTTTTGCACACCGACGGCTACCAGGTATATCACAACCTGTCGCCGGGCATCACGGTCATCGGATGCTGGGCCCATGTGCGCAGACGGTTCGAGGCCATCTTAAAAAATCTGCCGGCGGAGCGACGAGAAAGTTCCGGCGCCCAGCAGGGCGTGGCCTACATCAATGCGCTGTTTGACCTGGAACGGGCTTTTGCACAACTTACGCCTCAGCAGCGGTACTGTCAGCGGCTGAAAAAGAGCAAACCTGTCTCCGACGCGTTTTTTGCGTGGGGGGCGGGTCTTAGAGCAATGCCGAAGTCGCCTCTGGGTGAAGCGGTGGGCTATGCCCTATCTCAACGCAGATATCTGGAAAATGTGTTCCTAGATGGACGTTGTGAAATCTCCAACAACCGAGCCGAGCGCAGCATCAAGCCCTTTGTGATGGGGCGCAAGGCTTGGCTGTTTTCGACCTCGCCCGCCGGCGCTCGGGCAAGTTCGGTGATGTATTCCATCATTGAGACCGCCAAGGAGAACGGTTTGCACCCTTACCGGTATCTTGAATTCTTGCTGACGACATTGCCTAAAACCGCCTCTGACAGCCTGGAAAGTTTGCTGCCATGGAGCAGCAGCTTACCGGACGCTTGCCACGCCCCGGCCCAAGAGGAGGATGGTCATGCCAAGAAAAAGTAAGGCACAGCTTATGTTTGAATTTGTGCAGGACTATCTGAACGGCGAAATGGACCGCATTTTCTTTGACATGGACTTCTACTATTACCTGGAACAGTATTTCCCTGCCATGAAACGCCAAAACCCCTACATGGCTGATGGTTTTCTCTATTACCTTGGAGAGCAGGGCCTTGATTGCTCCGAGAACCTCTCCGATGCACAGTACAAAAAGCTGATTCGCAGGCAATGGAAGCAGTTCAATGATGCTCTGAAAGATGGTATGTGGTGATTTCTCTACGCCTGATGATCCACTTTTCTTATCTCCTCAACTCGCCGCCCTTCGGGGCGGTTTTTTCTTGGGGCTCCTGTTTATACGCTTACGTACTGTCTTGTCAGTTGTGATGTTAAACTAAAGTGATTTAACACCCACTGGAGATATTGGTCGATCTAGCTTAAATATCTGGCTGCGCTGACCACAAGTGGAGAGCGGCAATCAGTTGTTACTACTCGGCACAGATATTGAACCACTCATTAACAAAGTGTTGTGAGATGTGCCATATGTCAGCTATTATAATTTTAATAGCTGAATAACTCAACGCTCGTGAATTCGAAATGGAGGAATAGTTATGCTAGCACGGTTAATGAGAAATTTCAAGACCTCGTTTATTGTTTTATTGTGTATTGTTGTTCTTAATAGTAGTATTTTTGTTTCTGATGTACAAGCTTCCGAAGGTGAAAACGAGTCGGAAATTGACTTAATTCTGGACGAAAATGCAAATATCGACGAGACGATTCAAGCAATCGAAGATATTAGTCCGGATATTGAGATTACTGTGTATCCTGAGGTATCGATAATACACTTGGATCTTCCTGATGAGGTGCACCCTGATGACATTCTTGCAGAAGATGCGGTTAATGTATCTGTCGAAGAGGCAGGAGAGTTGCCAGATATTGAGCTTGGTCGAATTGACTTAGGTTCTGCCTTTGCTCAAGAAGTTGCTTTAGGCGAAATCAGTATTGGTGATTACTCCAGTGTTGCCCGCCAAAGAAATACTAATGAAGCGATTTTTGATTTGATGGGGTGGCATGTTGATGTTGTTACGGAACAACGAAGTTCATTAGAGATTTCAACAGGGGCCGGAGTACAAATTGCGTTGATTGACAGCGGAGTCGATTATGATCACCCAATTTTGGCAGGAAAAATTGATTTAGGCAGAGCAAAATCTTATATTACTGGTGATGAGAGTGTTATTGATACAAATGGTCATTGCACGATGGTAGCCGGTATTATTTCGCAAATCTCCCCCGGTGCCACAATAACTC
>CAYNCW010000327.1:0-3220 GCA_964395635.1 uncultured Oscillospiraceae bacterium | reverse complement strand
AGCATTATTATGTGCGGATAAAGTATGAAGGTAAGACTTCCAATATTATATACATCTTAGACGACGGACTAAACGTTATTTATGCCGATAGAGGCGGCGATCGTGACGGCGGCGATGGAAACGGTACAAAGCCGCCCGATTATACCCAAGACCCTCCGGATAAAGGCAGTGAAGATAATGGCAGCAATGGCAACGGCCATGATGACGATAATAACGTTCGGGATGATAACAGTATTGATGATAATGATATTCCTGATGATAACGGTTTTTATGATAATGACGTTCGGAATGATAACGCTTATGATGATAATGGCGGTAACAGTAATACTAATCTACGCTCCGGAAACCGAAACCCGTTGAATAATGTTGGCGATCGTGGCGACGGCGGTAATTCTTCAGAGCCATCCGTAGTAACCGATGACCCGCCAAGCGGTGGTAACAATATAAAAACAGTAGTCAACGAGATCACGCCAACAGTGGTTAATGACCCTTCTAAAGATGATAAAAATGCTGACAATGAGCAAACCACAGCCGAAACAGCATCTGTCAACGTCGCCAATACAACTGACCGAGAATCAGAAGACACGCCTCAAAACGGCAGTAGACATGGCGAAATTGAAGCGGCTTTTAAGTCAACAGATGAATCTTCACAAGACAAAATCGATTTTAAGGAATCCTTTGGCGAAACAAGAGACATCATTTCCGGCACTCGCCTTCTTATGATGCTTTCTGACACGGGTACTGCCCGGTTTTCAAAGCAAAATATAACGGTTTCCTTATCGGCCGCAGCACTTTCACAGCTTGGTGTCAAAGATACTGACCACTTCTCCATTACAATAGAGCGCATTAGCGAAACAGAACTGCGCTTTTTAGTTGAGCTTAATGATGTGCCGGTTATAGACCTGCCGGACAGTGTGATTATGCTACCCATAAGCCGACAGAGCGAAAATAATGCCCTTTTGCTGATTGATGAGTTGGGAAATGCCTACACTGGAAGCTATGACGCTTCCCTCTCCGTTGCCACATTCACATTAGACCATTCCGGAACATTTACGATAACACAGAGGCCACCTATTTCAGACAATGTGGTGCCGATTAGTGAAGAATTGCCTGATGTTCAAAATACCGAATCTGAACCGGCAAACGGGAATAAACAGACTAATATTCCGCTAGCTTTTGGAGCATTACTCCTGCCTGTGGCTGGAGCGGGCGGCCTGATTTGGCACAAATGGCGGGTGAGGAAATGAAGGCCTTTCCCATAAAAAAAGGGCTTATGCTGTTGTTTGTGCTTGCGATATCCTCCGCGCTATTTTACGGATTATATCGTTTTGACAATAAGTACACCCGCACTGTTACACAACCGGCAAACGGCCTGCTTGTGTTGTCAAAAGCCGACTTACAGAAAAATCCCATTCGCTATCTCACCTATGGTTGGGAGTTTTACCCCGGCGCGCTGTTGTCGCCCGACGATGTAAATGATGGCTTACAGTCACGCTACATGGTTCATACCATGATTGGTGAGCGAACACGGTTCGACTTCGGCGACGGCAATCCTCACGGCAGAGCAAGCTATTTATTGCGTATGAGACTTCCGAAAGAGCCTGCTGTTTATGCCCTTGAACTGCCTGAAATCTTTTCGGCTTACCACCTATATATAGATGGCAAGCTGATGTTTAGCGCCGGAAATCCCGACCCTGACAATTATGACGGGCGCACAGTAAGCCGTGTGGTTACTTTTGAAGCTTCTGAACGAGCGGTAATCTTACTTGCCGTCAGCGACTTTTCTCATTTTTACAGCGGGTTAATCTATCCACCAGCTTTCGGAACGCCGGAAGCCGTTAACAATGCAAGGTCACTCCGCCTTTGGCTTCGTATCTCTGTCCTATCAGTAACAATCATTGCCGGACTACTTGCCCTTTATCTCGGGCTTCGCATGAAGCAACAAAACGCTAATTTATTTGTGCTGATTTGCCTTGCCATGTGCGGGTTAATCACCTATCCGCTTATTCATGCCATATTTACCCTGCCGCTTTTTCCGTGGTACACCATAGAACTTTTTTGCTCATACTTGTTTCCTCTTATGGTTATGATTTTACAAAACAGGTTGTGCAATACAGGGTACACTTTAAGACGAATAAGCAATGGAGTAGCCTGCGTGGTTTGTTGTATTGCTGTCTTGTATGGTTTGTTATCACCATATCTGACCTCACCTATTATGAATTGGTTTTCCACTCTTGTTTTTATTTACAAGGCGGCTGTGGCAATCTATTTGCCAGTCACGGCATTTGCTTCATTAAAATCTCGCCCCAATATTGCGTGGCCGCTTTTTTATGCGACACTTATCTATGCTACCGCTTTTGCCTGGGACAGATTACTGCCCTTTTACGAACCGGTCTATGGCGGCTGGTTCCCCGAAATAGGAAGCATAGTTTTGGTCGGGGTTTTGGGCTATACCCTTTGGCGGGATATGGTGGATGCCTATGCCAACAGCCTTGCCTTTGCAGAGGAGCATCGTCAGGTGACCCGTCAACTTGCCATGCAGCTTGAATACGCCGGACAGCTTACCAAACGCACAGAGGAAAACCGCCGCCTTATCCACGATTTCCGTCAACACTTGCGCACCATAGATGGTCTGGCACAGGAAAGCGGTGCCGCACCTGTGCGTGAATATCTTGGGCGTGTGGCACAACTGACAACAGATCCTTATGCTTCGGAGGTTTCTTTTTGCCAGAATGCCGCCGTTGATGCGTTACTTGGATTTTATTACAATATGGCAATAAAAAGTGGCATAAACATGACCTCACGGCTTATCCTGCCGGACGAGCTTCCTCTGACCGATGTTGAGCTATGTACGGTCATCGGCAACTTGCTTGAAAACGCACTGGAAGCCTGTGAACGTCAGCAAAACAATGATCGTCGTATTTTGATTAGCAGCATGGTTAGCGGCGCAACCTTTTTCTTGTTGGTGGAAAACAGCTATGACGGCGTTTTAGAAAAACGCGGCGAATTATTTCTGTCACGCAAATCAGATTCGGTTCGTGTTGGTGTGGGACTTGCTTCGGTACGGCAGATTATAGAGCAGACCGGAGGTTCACTGGACATATTCCCAGAGGGACTTGTGTTTAAGGTCGGCTGCGCTGTGCCGCTTTATACTTTATAAAATGTATTACAACGTTCCCAAAATATAGTTGCACATGCGGGGCATTTGATAGAGTTGCCG
>CAYNCW010000326.1:0-3251 GCA_964395635.1 uncultured Oscillospiraceae bacterium | reverse complement strand
GACTTTTGCCGGGTGCAAAGGTGAGCATGGAACTGCAAAAAAACTTTTATGGCGAATACCATGCTATCTTAACAGACCGTTTTGGTGCGCCATGGACACTGAATTATGCACCCAAACGCACCCAAACTCCTGCACAGCTATCCGTATAAATTCGCGTTTCCATACAAAAATAGGGACTGGATGTAGAGGATCCAGTCCCTGTTTGTATGGAAGCAATTGTCTTGAAAATGCTATTTGGCAAGGGGTCCGTTGGATACAATGATGTCTCCGCCGGTGGTTGTAGAGAAATACAGGTATCCATTGGCATCCACCGAGTAGTTGGGGTTTTTTATGGAAAAGAATTCATTGGTAGATTTGTTATAGGAATAGAAGTATAGGTTTTTGGTGTTCATGCCGGACAAACTTACCTTAGCGGCCACGTTTACCGTCATGCCAAAGCTTCCTTTTTGATCCATGGATACAACTGCCAATTTGTTGCTATACCATCTGGAGAAGAGATTCTTGGTGCTGTCCACGCTGGCAGAATCAACCCGTACCCCCAGCTTGGTATCGTTGGTAAGCTTTGCAGCTGCGCTGCTATTGATGGTCAATCTACCTGTTACGGTGTTTGCGTTCATAGTGTCTGCCACCAAGTTTACTGTAATGCCCGAACCGGCGTTGGACATGGCTTTAAGGGCATCGGCAGATATGCTGGTGTAGTTCTTAAAGCGGACAGTGGCAGTTTTGGAGCCGCTTGCTTTAGCAGTGCTGACAGCACTTTGTGCTTGCTTAGAAGCAACGTCTTTGGTTATGGCACCATTGTTGGTAACTGCGCTGGAGGCACTGGTAGAGCTGCTGGAGGAGGGCTTAATACTGCTGGATGAGATAGAAGAGGAGCTGGAGCTGCTGGAAGAGCCGGAGGGCACACTGCCGGTCATGTTGATTTGTTTGTAAGAGAGGAAATACTTGTCGGAATAAGGCAACAGGCTATCGGCGGTGCCCAAATATTTGCCGGTGCCGTCGTAGACATACATATTGTTGTAAGCAGATAGGTCCACAATATTGCCGCTGGCTTTTAGATTCTTGGTGGATAAAAACAAAATGTATTCGATGGAATCAAATTTGGCAAGCACAGCATCGTCGGCAGAGCCTCTGCGCTCTTCGGCTTTGCCGTAGTATCGGTTATCGGCATACAGTCTGGCTTTGATAATAACACCTGCGCCGATATCTACATCAATGCTGCGGATAAACTCGGTGGGAACAAGCACCTGCCCCTTGGAGATATCCACATAGTCCTTGTTGGCAGAAACAGATATGGTGGGCGCTTGGAAAGAGCCTTCTATCACAGCTTTGGAGGTTTCGTTGCGGCTGTTTTTGTATGTAAGGTACAGAGAAATGCGGAAATTCACAGGATCAACAGCAGTGGAGGTATCCTTAAACACAACCCGCACATAGGCAGTTTTTTGTTTGCCGGTTAAGGAATAGTTTTTGGATTCTTCAATACTGATGCTTTTGATCATGCTGGTATCGGATCCGGAATACTTAATATCCACCTTGGCTTTAGAAAGCTGGGCCTTTGTCACCGGTATTCCGGCACCACCTACCGATCCATCCGACCATTCAAACATATTGGCGGTTAGGGGAAACTCCAGAACATCTCCGGGCTTATACTCGGTGTTTTCTAAATAGGATTGGTTGTTGTAGTCCAACGATTCCTTGATGCCGGAAATATCCCCGGCAGCGTAGGCCACAGTGGCAAAGCCTAAACACAAAATCGTTGCCAAAACAAAGGACACTATTCTTTTCATGTTTTTATAACTCCTTTACATTGCTTGTCAAAAAATGCTTGCTTGTCCTCTTCATTATATCGCTGCAAGGAACATTTGTCTAGCGATAAAAGGCGATTTAGCTAGAGATCTCAAAAAGTTTCAGAGGGGGGCGTGGTTGGCATAGGGTTTTGTTAACATTTATACAAAGCATAGATTGCACTGCAGTTTTATGTTATACTTTAATCCAAAAATTAATGAGGTGTTGTATTGCGGTATGACAATATTATACAGGGGATATTTTTAAAACGCCCCAACAGGTTTATTGCCCAGGTGCTGGTAGAGGGGGTAGACCAAACTGTCCACGTCAAGAATACAGGGCGATGCAGAGAGCTGCTGGTTCCGGGAGCCACAGTCTATCTGGAGCGGGCAAATAATCCGGCACGGCGCACAAATTTCTCTCTGGTGGCGGTAGAAAAGCAGCAGCGGCTTATCAATATGGATAGCTCTGCACCCAATAAGCTCTTGGGAGAAGCGCTGGACGCCGGTTTCGTGCTGCCTGGGTTCCCCCATACACCAACTGTTATTAAAAGAGAGGTTTCTTACGGCCAATCCCGGTTGGATTTTGCAGTGGAATTTGCCAAAAGCGTTGCACTAATCGAAGTAAAGGGGGTCACGCTGGAAGAGGATGGGGTGGTGCTGTTTCCCGATGCCCCGACCCAACGAGGGGTACGACATATAGAGGAGCTTGTGGCGGCTGTAAAGGACGGGTATGATGCACATATTGTATTTATTATACAAATGCAGGGGGTAAAGTACTTTACCCCCAACAACCAAACCCAGCCGGCCTTTGGCGCGGCGCTTATAAAAGCAAAGGAACAGGGGGTAGGGATACATGCTTTTGATTGTCGGGTTCAGCCAGGTGAAATCTGGCTGAATTCGGCTGTTCCGGTTTGTTTATAACCCATACAGAATATATGCGGTCATTGGGTGTAGGGCTATTTACCATTTGCATAGGAGAGATTCTTAAATGTTGACAGTATATATTTGTGATGATTCTGAAGAGGCAGTTGACCAATATATACAGCTGCTTTGTGCCTTAGAAAAAAAGTGCAGTGTACCAATGCGTCTATCGTATTATAGCAATAGCGCAGAGCTGTTGCAGCACCTGACAGAGCTTCCCCATCTGCCGGACTTACTGTATATGGAAACAAACTTTGGGGAAACCCAAGGGGTTGCTGTTGCCAGGCAGTTGCGGGCGCTGGGCTCTAATGCCGAAATCGTTTTTTTAACAGATAATCAGGAGTTTATATTTGAGGCATTTGATGTATCACCGCTACAGTACCTTATCAAAAGCAAATTGACAAAAGAACAATTTGAAGCGGTTTTTGTAAAGGCTGTTGAGCGTATACGACAAAAGGAGCAAGAAAGCTTTTATTGCGAAAGCAAGGTTGGCCGCAAGGTGATACCCCTGCGATCGATAGCCTATTTTGAAATATGGAAGCG
>CAYNCW010000325.1:0-3255 GCA_964395635.1 uncultured Oscillospiraceae bacterium | reverse complement strand
AGAGAGGGGATTTTTCAATACCTTGCACTCCCTTTTCCTGGCTTTCAGCAAACTTGCAAATGCCACAAAAAAAATGGTATACTAAACATAATAGATTTTAGGAGGAGTTGTAATGTCGGATACAGCTGGAATTTTGATGGGATTAGCAGGGGTAATTACGGTAGTAGGATTTATTATACTTTCTATTAGTTTAGTATTGTATATCTTATACTCGGTAGGCTTATATAAGCTGGCTAAAAACAGAGGAATGAGCAACTGCTTTATTGCATGGATACCGGTTGTTCGCAGCTTTATGCTAGGAGCGATTGTGGATGATATCGAAATAAAAAGAAGCGGAAAAGGGTATTGGCGGTTCATATTTTTGGGGGGCTGTTTATTCAATAGTTTTTTTGCAGGAATGCCAAAAACAATCTCCTATCTAGAATTATTAACCTCACCAGAGTTTTCTCCTGGAATCATGAGTGCGTATTTGGGTGCCGGATTGTTTGCGGCCTTGGTTTCTATAGCGATTTATGTTTTGGAATTGGTTTTGATGTATAAGATATTTCAGCAGTATCGCCCCGAATCCAATGTTCTCTTTACTGTTTTGGGTGCCATTCCTGTTACCATGTTCCTGCGGTACATCTTTATATTTGTGGTACGCAATGACAACCCCGGAGACATGAGTGAAGCTGACCCGGACCACCCCTATTCTTCCGGCACATATTAAAATGAAAATGCTGGGTCTGTAAACTGCTAGGGGGCACTATCATGTCAATTGCATATCTATACGATGGCAGCTGGGAAGGGGTCCTCAGCGCGGTATTTGCAGCATATGCAAATAAGGAACAGCCCAAGCGGATAGTACCGGAAGAGGACGTTCAGCTGGAGTTTAATCAACAAACCCGCAAAATACAAACCGATGCAATACTGGCCCAACGTGTGGAGCAAGGTGTGCTACGCCAATTGGGAAGCCAAGCTCTGGAGACAATCGGCGTTGCATTTTTATCAGAGGATCTGGATAAGGGCACCATTATCTATAACTATATCCGAACCGGCCTTGCAATGGGACGAAGGATATACAATGCTTTGACCCAGGACGCTGTATTGGCAATTGACCGTATTAACCTATCCACCAAGAGGGAAAGCCATCAGTTTCAGCAGTTCACCCGATTTTCTTTGATGGATAACCAGGTGTATTTTGGACGTATTACCCCCAAAAACAACGTGTTGCCATTGATTATGCCCTATTTTGTGGATAGATTCACCGACCAACCCTTTTTGTTGTTGGATGGAGTGCATCATCTAGCAGGGGTTTACGACACCAAAGAGTGGCAGATTGTAGAAGCTCAGGATTTCATCCTGCCCAACCTTTCTACAGAAGAACTGGAATATCGCCGACTGTGGAAACAGTTTTATCATTCTGTTGCCATTGAGGAAAGAACCAACCCAACCTGTAGGAGAAACCATATGCCAAAACGATTTTGGGCGAATATGACTGAGTTTATGGCTGAAAAAGCACGATAATCCCTACTAAAAAATAATTAGCCGACTGTTTTTCCCGCTTTTTGCAGGGGTTGCAGTCGGCATTTTATATTTGGGTAAAAAAGGTGAAAAGATACAAAATTAATTCAAATTAACCGTGAAAGCTATACTTTAATCTATATTTATGATACAATTAAAAAAATACCACTCACTATCTAAGATTAAAAATATTCGCTTTTCATCCTTACGAAGATGAAAAGGGGTATATATTTGTGACCAATTTTCAGAACATAAATATGCCTGTCCAAGAAATTTAGGATATTGACACCTTAAAACGGCTTCAGGAGTCAATAAATTATGCTTATGACATTTACAACAATTTACTATAAGTGAATCATTGAGAAAATAATTATCAAAATATGCTGTTAAACTATTGCATTTGCTCAAAAAAATATTAAAATAGTATACTATCTGCTATTTCTCGCAGCAAATCATTTCTTCTGGAATAATCCGGTAGGTAACTGGCAATTTCCCGATAAAAAACAGCAGAGTGATTGCGTATACGCAGGTGGGCAAGTTCGTGAACCACAACAGCGTCTATTGCATCAGGATGTGCACAGATAAGTCTAAAGCTAAAGCACAGTCGGTTTTTTCCAGTACAGGATCCCCAACGGGAGCGAGCACTTGTGATCAGTATTCCAGAGGGATAAACATTCATCACTTGGCAGAAATGGTCTACCCGCTGCTTCAGGTGCGTGTATGCCATCTGTTTTAAATAGGTGGTAACTGCCGTAGAACGTTCTGTAATATTTGCTGGCAGCAACAGCTTATCGCCATCAATGTGAATTCCTGTACCAACCGGATCAGTGGACATTGTGTACCCTATACCCAAAATTGGAATCAGGTTGCCGTCATCCCAGGTAAAAGTAGATTGTTTTGCAGCCTTTTTCAGTTGTTTCTCACGATGTTTTTCAATCCAACCATGATGCTTTTCCACAAAATCATTAATGCTTTCTATGGACATGTACAAAGGTGCTTTCACCAGGGGTTCCCCTGTGGCAGTTAAAGATAGGCATATGGTTTTGCGGTGGGATCGGACAAGTTTATAGGATAATGCAAATTCCATAGGTAAATATCCTCCTAAGCTCAGTATACTGCATAGAGAACAAGGCGTCAACGATGGGGCAAATGAGCAGGAGATGGCATGTTCTCAATACCATAAACATAAGCGCGATGAAAATCTGACTGAAGGCATCCTTTTTGAATACCATCCTCTCAACCCTCAAATGGCAATCAAAAGGGTGTCACAGCGCGCAGTAAATATCATCACCGGCTATTTGCTGGGTGAGAACGCATGCTGCTTACTACTTGCATAGAATAAACTGTTGAGCGAGAAAAAGAGTAGACAAAATTTATGGTATGTAGGACAAGAAAAGGAGGGTGTTTCTCTATGGTACTTACAATGGAATCTCAGCAATGGTTGGGTAAACTTATGGATCTTCTCCAGGAACATTTGGGGCCAGATAGTGAAATTGTTTTTCAGGATTTGGCACAAGACCGCGAGCATACAATCGTTGATATTCGCAACGGTCATATAACAGGACGCAGAATAGGTGATTCTGCCAGGAAGAATATTGGCCTAGAGGTAACCAAAGGCAGAATGAAAGACAGCGATAGATACAATTACATTGCCCACACTAGGGATGCTAAAGTTCTTCGCTGCTCCGAAGCCCATTTTCGCGATTCAAATGGTAAAGCCATCGGCTCCCTGTGTATTTATACAAACATTAC
>CAYNCW010000324.1:0-3303 GCA_964395635.1 uncultured Oscillospiraceae bacterium | reverse complement strand
TGACAATGCGTCGTTTTGCGGTAAATGCGGAAATGCAATGGGCAGTAAGTCAGGTACTCCTAACAACACAGTGCCTAGCGTTTCTAACAATTCTACACCAGCACAAATGAGTTTTAAAAATGGTGCGCCACAGACGGTTAAACAGAAAAACAAAGTAATTGCTATAGCAATTATAGCCGTCTTAGTTATAGGTGCTGTTTTTGCACTCGTTAATGTGGGTTCTACTGCGAAAAATAAAACTGAGATTACGTTGTTGTTGGAGGGGTATAGGTCAGCTATGGCTGACGGCGACGTAAACCGTTTTAATGCATTAAGATATACTCCAAGCGGGCAAATTTCCGCCCCAATCTCTGATGCTGTGTCCAGTGTTTGGCGTGCAGCTAGGGACTTGGCCGGAGGTTCTCTTGAAATGGAAGTTGTTGATGTCAGCATTTTAACGCGAGATACTGCCAGCGCCAAGATAATACTAACAGGTAAGCTTTTAGGTTCGTTGCCGTTATTTACCGAAAATATGTCCCTTTCTCTGCGAAAAGTGGATGGAGTTTGGTATATCGTAGACCAGCGTACAAATTAGGAGGGGCTGTATGTTTTGTAAAAATTGCGGTAATAATGTTCCGAACACCGCCGCATTTTGCGGAAAGTGTGGTACTGCTGTAAACACGGCTAACAACCCTATTGCCCAAACTGAGCCCCATATTCCTCAAAATGCCTACACCGCAAAATTGCCGAGAACTCCGTTTGTCTTAATGATTATAGGAACGCTTTTCGCTTTTTTCTGGTTGGCAGGGTTTTGGGAGGGTCGTGCAGAACACCCTTCAGAATTCATTGGAATTATGGAATATACCTTTGTGCCCCCTCTCGCGCTTGGGAGTGTTGTTACCGGTATAATTGCGGCGTTCTATTATAAGAGAAAAATATTGCTGGTATGCTTTCGGTATTTGTTAGCTGCAACAATTCTCTTTCCTGCAAGCGTTCTTTCTTTATTTTATGTCGTATATGAATCATTTCAGGTGGGTATGCGTACTTATGCGCGTACATATGGAGATAGACTCACTAATGCCGACATGCATTTTAGCGGTTCAGCTTTTAGCGATTGGGCGATAATGATATTTTTCGTTTTGCTTTTCGCAACCCCACACATAATAAGTTGCGTTCTCGTGAAAAAGAAGCTTTGAT
The DNA here is from genome assembly GCA_964395635.1 of uncultured Oscillospiraceae bacterium. Taxonomy (GTDB): domain Bacteria; phylum Bacillota; class Clostridia; order Oscillospirales; family Ruminococcaceae; genus WRAV01. The sequence goes on along the minus strand of CAYNCW010000324.1, from coordinate 2,127 downwards.
TGCATGATTACCTAATATGTTCAATAAAATCCTCAAGGAGAATCTATTTATGAAAAACCGTGTATTTTCTTTTGTTCTTGCGTTTGTTCTTGTGATTTCCTCTGTTTCTGTCGTTTGGGCTTTTGATGAAAGTAAGGCTGTAGAAGTTGAAGGTGATTATTACTATATAGAACCGTTTTCCAAAGGTCTTGCTCGTGTGATAGCAAGCGGTGACAGATTTGGATATATCGACAAAACAGGCAAACTGATTGAGCCGCTTGTTACCAGTCATAAAGGCGACGTAGACTATACTGAGGTTGTTGACAAAACAGGCAAAACGAATTATTGCTTCGGTATTGGTATCTTTTCCGAGGGTCTGGCACCGGCGTATATCGACTATGGTGTGGGCGGATTTATCAATGAAACGTACGAAGTTGTTATACCTTTTATTTACAATGACGTAAACGCGTTTTCCGAGGGCTTGGCAGCGGTGAGTAAAGATGGCAGTAAGGGATTTATCGACAGAACAGGCAAAGAAGTTGTGCCGTTTATATATGATGAATTTGGCTTTTTTATGTTTCAAGAAGGCTTGTCCGCGGTGACAAAAGACGGCAAGTATGGATTTATTGACAAAACGGGCAAAGAGGTTATTCCGTTTATTTACGAAAGTGCAGATTCATTTACCGATGGAATTGCAACGGTGAAAAAAGACGGCAAATATGGAATTATTGACAAAACAGGCAAAGTAGTTGTGCCATTTATTTACGAGTATTCAATCTCATTTTCTGAGGGCTTGGCAGCGGTGAGAAAAGACGGCAAGTACGGATTTATTGACAAAACAGGCAAAGAGGTTGTGCCGTTTATTTATGAGAGCGCAGGAAAATTCTCCGAGGGCTTGGCAGCGGTGACAAAAGACGGCAAACGTGGATTTATTGACAAAACAGGCAAAGTGGTTGTACCGTTTATTTACACTGATTTAACCGATTCGATTGCATTTAGCGAGGGGTTAGTCGCGGTGACAAAGGGCGATGGCAAATATGGATTTATCGACAAAACAGGCAAAGAGGTTGTGCCGTTTATTTACGAAAGGCCAACCTCCTTCTCCGAAGGAATAGCTGTGGTGAGGAAAGATAACGGCAAATGGATATTGATTAACATTAACGATTTAGGTCTTTCCGTAGAAGCCTCAACATCAAAAGCTGAAACAACCGCCACGCCATCGGCAACAAAGCTTATGGTAAACGGCAAAGCTGTTTCCGTCGATGCATATACCATAAACGACAGCAACTACATTAAGCTCCGTGACCTTGCAGCTCTGGTAAACAACACAAATAAAAACTTTGAGGTTACCTTCAACAACGATACCAAAGTAATCAACCTTATAAGCAACAAAGCATACACACCTACCGGTGGCGAACTTACAAAAGGTAACGGTCAGTCGCAAACCGCAACACTCACAACCTCGAAAATCTATATTGACGGTAAGGAGTAAATCTCACAGCTTACTTAATTAACGGAAGCAACTATTTCAAACTCCGTGATGTTATGCAAGCGTTTAACATCGGCGTTGGTTATGATACCTCAACAAGTACCGCAACAATTGATACAGGTAAAGGCTATGTAGCACCATAATCAAACTTGTTTATAAACAATTCACCAGCCCCACTCTTTATTTTCGCGGCGGCAATGAGCCAAGCGCACAAGCTTGCTTGTGCATTTGGCGAATGCCCGCGAATGAACTACTCCGACGCTTGCGGTGGGGTAGTTCATTATGAGTGGGGCTTTTTACGGTGAAAATCCATAATTCAAATGGCGTAGTATATAATAATTATGATGACAGCACCACAGGCATTGTTTCTGTTTCGACTGAGGTCTTGTCTGCCTGACGCATATATTTGAGTTTGATTCGCAACCCGGAATTTTCATCTCGGAGCTGTTTGTTTTCTCTCTTAGAAACCATGTTTTCATCTCGAAGGCGCCTAACTTCGGCCAGAAGCTGTTTGATTTCCTGCTTAGATAACATGTTTTTATCTTGCAGGCGCTTAACTTCTGCCCGAAGTTTATCGGCTTCAGCATTTGCGGCTTCGGCTTCAAGCTTAGCTGCTTCAAGCTTGAGCCCAAGTTCGGCTTTCACATGGTCTACCATCT
>CAYNCW010000323.1:0-3317 GCA_964395635.1 uncultured Oscillospiraceae bacterium | reverse complement strand
GTTTTTAAGGTACAGTGAAAGGTTAAACCGGGTGTACGCCCAATTTGGCGTCGGCATGTTGAGCATCCACATGGTATTTTTGATTGCTGCGGTATTCAAAGAACTTGGGGGCAACCTGTGGGAACTGGGCAAGAGTCAGCACATCCTCCTCTTGCTCCAGGAATTTTGCGGGCATCTCTGCCTTGAGCTTTTCCAGCTCTGGCTCGATGAGATCCGCCGGGCGGCAGGTTATGGGGGTTTGATCCCCACAAATCATCTTTTGGAATTCCGGGTCGATAGGGGCAGGAGTGGTACCGTATTCGCCGCGAACCAGTCCCTTGAACTCCTTGGTAACCATCTTGTACCGTTCGCCCATAACAACGTTGAACACCGCCTGAGTACCCACAATCTGTGAGGTAGGGGTTACCAGAGGGGGGTATCCGGAATCCTGGCGTACTCTGGGAATCTCGTTGAGCACATCCTCCAGCTGATCCATCTTACCGGCTTGTTTGAGCTGGGAAACCAGGTTGGAAAGCATACCACCAGGCACCTGGTACAGCAGTGTATTGGCATCCACGCCCAGCATGGAAGGATCCAAAAGGCCGCTTTGCAGATACTTGTTGCGCAAGGTTACCGCGTACTCCCGCACCACATTGAGCTTCTTGAGATCCAAACCGGTGTCGTAGGGGGTGTCGGCAAAGGAGGCCACCATGGTCTCTGTGGCTGGATGGGAGGTGCCCAGACCCAAGGGAGAAATGGCGGTGTCGATAATATCACAACCAGCTTCGATGGCTTTGATACAGGCCATAGACGCCATACCCGAGGTGTAGTGTGTATGGAGGTTAACAGGAATCTTAATGGTTTCCTTAAGGGCTTTTACAAGCTCATAGGCAGAATAAGGGGTGATGATACCTGCCATATCCTTGATACAGATAGAATCTGCGCCCAACTCTTCCAGCTGCTTTGCATATTTTACAAAGTAGTCGTTGCTGTGTACCGGGCTGAGGGTGTAACTGATACAAGCCTGCAGGTGAGCGCCCTCTTTTTTGGTGGCCTTAATAGCGGTGGCCAGGTTTTTGGGATCGTTGAGAGCGTCAAAGATACGCAGGATATCAATTCCGTTATAAACGGTTTTTTGGATGAAGTATTCCACCACATCGTCGGCATAGTGGCGGTAACCCAACATGTTTTGCCCGCGGAAGAGCATCTGTAGCTTGGTGTTGGGCATATTTTTGCGGATGATCCGCAGTCTTTCCCAGGGATCTTCATTTAAAAAGCGGATGCAGGCGTCAAAGGTGGCGCCGCCCCATACCTCACAGGAGTAATATCCCACCTGGTCCAGCGCTTGCAGCATGGGCATCATCTCGTCCATGCTCATACGGGTGGCAATTAAGGATTGATGGGCGTCCCGCAAAGCGGTTTCGCAAATTTTTACTGCCATAAGTTCTCCACTCCTTTTGGTTGGCAAGCAGCGCCAATTAATTGATGGATACCAGCAGCGCGCCGGTTTCCACCGCGTCGCCTTTGTTTACATGGATACCGCAGACAGTGCCGTCGGAAGGAGCCACAATTTCGTTTTCCATCTTCATGGCTTCTAAAATCAGCAGCACATCGCCGGCTTTTACTGCTTGACCGGCGCTTACCTTAACGTCCCAGATATTGCCGGGCATAGGAGCCTGTACCTTCACTGCATCGGCGGAAGGAGCGGCAGCAGGGGCGGGTGCCGGGGCAGCCGCTGGTGCGGGAGCTGCTGCCACAGGAGCCGAAGCAGGAACTGCCGGTGCTGCAGGCATTGGTGCATTTGCGGCAACTTCCTGAACCTGTACATCATAGGCAACGCCATTTACGCTTACCTGAAATCTTTTCATGATAAAAAGCCCTCCTAAACTCATTGGTGGTTTATTCACAAAGCAGATATCTACCCAGTTGCGGTGTTTTTAGGATGCTAACACCTTACAGCTTTGGGCTACATAGGCATATTGCTGTGCTTTTTGGGGTTTTTGGCAACCCGCTTGGCGCTGAGCAGCTCCAGAGCAGAAACCAATGTGGCGCGGGTATCTTCCGGATGGATTACATCGTCGATGGCACCGGTTGCTGCTGCTGCCATAGGGGATGCCTCTTGGGCTATGTACTCAGCTTCTACAGCACTACGCGGCTTGTCCTGGGTGATGCTGTCACCGTATAGGAAGGCCACCGCAGTGGATGGGGCCAGTGGGGAAATAATGGCGGAGGGCCATGCCACTGTATAGTCGGCGTTGGCTGCCCGGCTGCACAAAGCCACATAAGCAGAACCATAAGCTTCACCGGTAATTACCGACAGCTTGGGGGTGGTGGCTTCGGCGTATACATGGCTGAGTTTAGCCATCTCCCGAACAGAACCACAGAGCTCTGCTTTGGCGGAAGGCGCAAATCCGCAAGTGTTTACAAAGGTGATAACAGGCACCTGGAAACTGTCGCAAACCGATACTACTTTGGCAATTTTGGCGCAGCTGTCTGCGTCCAAAGCACCGGGGCGGGTAGCCACAATGCCGCAGGCCGAGCCTTCGATGGTGGCGAGAGCGGTGTAGGCACCGGCTCCAAAATCAACCAACAGCTCAGTGATGCTACCAGTGTCGCAGATAGCGGAAGCTACTGTGGCAGGGTCTTGTTCGGAAACTGAACCCTCACAGATACCGGTAAGTACACCTGCATTCCCGGCTGGAGCAGTAAAGTTGGAAACAGGAGGAGGCGCCAGGTTATTGAGCGGCAACAGGGAAATCAGTTTGCGAGCCGCTTCGCAAGCTGCGGCGTCATCCCCTGCGGTCAGGTGTGCCACACCGGCTTTGGCTGCATTGGCGGCAGTACCTGCCCCCTGTGCATCGTCCGAAAGACCAGGTGGGTTCATAAACAGCTGGGCGGACTGGGTCATCACCACAAAATCGGCGCTGCAAGCCAGCATAGCACTGGTTCCCGCACAAGTCCCCAATACCAGCGCTATTTGGGGCACAACCCCGGACAGGTTGTTGACCCGGAGCAGAATTTCTCCGTAAGCGCTCAGGGCATCCACCCCTTCGGAGATACGGGCACCATTGGAATCATAAATACCGATGACAGGTACACCGGTCTTCAGTGCCATGTCGAAGACCTTTGCGATTTTTCCTGCGTGGATCTTGCCGACAGCACCGCCGTTTTCGGTGCTATCTTGGGCAAAGGCGTATGCGGGGCTACCGTTTATCGAGCCATATCCACATACCACGCCGCTAGGAGATCCGTCAACCGAGGCAAAACCGTCCATTTCCATAAAAGAATCTTGGTCAAAAATCATCCCGAGCCGTTTGCGGGCTGGGGTGTCTGTGAAT
>CAYNCW010000322.1:0-3326 GCA_964395635.1 uncultured Oscillospiraceae bacterium | reverse complement strand
GGTTGAAATGATAAAAGCTCTTGGTAAAATAGGATACCTGCCCGCCTTGCCTATTCTGGAAGAACTTGTATCCATCAATAAAGCCCACGATATGATCACTGATATGGCGGCTACCTCTTATGTGCGGCTCAAGCGCAGCAGTTTACAGGACGCAAGCCCTGTAATTGAACTGTTGCGGTTTGGAAAGCTATCGGTTTTAAACGGAGCCACCTGCGTTTTAGCCTTTGACGATATGGTTCCGCCCGAAGATGAACTCAAAGAAATCATTGCACTGCTGGATGCTCGTGACGAGGAGGAGTTGTCTATAAGAGGGCTAATGGACCCGAGAGAATACCTGCTCAGCAGCCTTAGGAAGCGAAAGGACCAAACCAGCAAGCAGTATATTAATCGTTTTGTCCAGTCGGAAAAGCAAGGCTTGCAGTATTGCGCAGCGCTTGCCCAAGCCGGCAAGAGGGCTCGCTATGAGTAACAGGAGAGAAGGATGAAGTTAAAAAGCGCCAGCAGCTATTTTGTGTTGTCAAGCAGTGCATAGATGAGTGGAATCCCTATCAGCTTTTACCGGAGGCTCCAAGTGATGAATTTGACAGGGAGAGCCGGGCAGTGGCTTCCAAGCTTGCGCTTTCCCACACAGCACAGGAAATCGCTAGAGCAGTGTATGGAGGTTGCTGAAAAGATCTTGCACGGTGTGAAGAATATGCAGAGGCTGTGATGCTTGTTCGGCAGAACGCGATTAATCTGTATAACGACAGTATGGAGATTTGACAATGATAAATGAAATACGCTTTAAAGTGACGGGCTACAACGAAAACCTGGAGATTTCGCCGGACGGCAGGTATCTTTTAATCGGGGGCTATGACGGAGGCTTTAAGGTTTTTGACCGGGAGCAGAGCAAAATTTGCTGCAAGACAAAACTGAAAGGCCCCAAAAGCGGCTCTGCCATTCGCCACCTTGCCATGAGCTATGATAGCAAATACGCAGCCTTCAGCGCGCAAAAAAAGGTTTATGTTATGGATATTGCCAAAAAGGAAATCATATGGGAGTTTGCCTTTTCCCCTCAAGAGCGCTGCTATTCAACCGCCTTTTGTTTCTTTCACCACTCCCAGAAGCTGGTTATCCCCGATGGAGACCGACTGCTTATTCACGATATAGAAACCGCACAGGATCGCTTCATTCCATTGCCGGAAGGCGCAGGGGCGACCGATTGTCTTGCACTGAACCCGAGCGACACCCACATTGCTTATAAAAGCGGCAATGGGGTATGGGATCTGCGCATGGACAGGGAGGGCAATATACTCAGTGACTGTAATGACCCAAGCGATGACTTGAGCGATAAAATCTATGTCTACGAACTTGCTACAGGTATTTGCTCCCTGATTTTGCAGGTTCCCTATCCCAGGATCCGTGCTATACAGGTTAATCTATCACGCTTTATGCGCTTTGTGGACGACACAACTGTGATGATTTCCCGTAAAACCATAGGGTTTTCTTATTTTAATAGTACCACTGGTGATGAAATTGGTCTGCTTGATTGGAAGAAAAAAGGATTTGAGTTTGCCGCTTTTCAGTTTGACCACCCGCAGCTCTATTGCAATGGCAGGTTTGTTCTGTTCAACAATGCCACCCCAGACCCGGATACAATTAAACGGGATGAAAATGGTGTTGCGAAGGAATATGCCATAGATTGTCCCGATGGTTGGGAATGGGTTTTATACGATATCAAGGAGGACAAGTATGTTTGGCGCAAAAAACTGGGCCAATCCCCCGTTGTTTTTCATCCCGACACAAAAGCCATTTGCTATATCATCCATGAGCGCGATGACAATGATAAACGCACGGATTATCTGTGCATTTGTGACATTTAAAGGAGACTGCGATTATGAAGGGTAAAGGAAAAATACTGATTGGTGGGATTGGACTTGTTCTATTACTGCTAATTGGGATGGGATATTCTCAAAGGCTGCAGCTTTTTCGCTATCTTCCCTCAACATCCATCGAGGGCTATTCCACATCAGATCAAGGCGTAATGGTACATGAAGAGACAGGTAAGCCTTTTTCGGGTAGGTTGCGCACAGAATATGAGAGTAGGACAGAGATTTACTCCTATCGAAAAGGGCTGCTTGAAGGGCTCAATGTTGTCTACAAGAACAATAAAATTGTGGAAGTGGGAAACTGGAAAAACAATTTGCAGGAGGGACGTTTTCAACTCTACAGCGATGAGGGTGTGCTACTGGACGATGCTTTCTTTGTAGCGGGTGTGCGTCATGGCCCCACCAAACAGTACTACTCCACTGGTGGGTTGCGGGTGGAGGCAACCTATGTAAACGGGCTTCTAGAGGGGCTATGCACCCAGTATAGCGAGAGCGGTGGGACTGAAATACTGGGAAGCTACAAGAATGGTGAGATGGATGGTAGCTGGGTATACTACTTTGACGGAGGCAAAACTATGCTGGAAGCCGATTTTGCAGCCGGTGTTTGTGTTGGTGCCCTGTTCTTGGATGAGGATGGCACCCAGATGCGTGGGATTTTGGATAGCAATGGAATGTTCATTCCGGAGGGCTTTGAATCCGACGCGGGCAACTTGGAGGAATCGGAGCCCGACGACATAATGTCCATAGAAAAGAATGAAGAAAGCCCATCTGGCACTTCCGGAAACACACTTGGACTTACCATAGATGATACATACTATCCTGTCCCCAGCCCAGTCCGGCAATTTATTGATGACGGCTGGCAGATGACAGATACGGTTCCCTTTTTTGATACTGCCACTGACTTAAGCGGCTATTATGATACAATCTTTTCGCTTTTTGTTACAGAGGATGGGAAGCGCATTCTCGCAGATGAATTCACCATTCGGCTTTTTGAAAAAGAAGGGTCTCTGCTGGAACTAACCATTGCGAACCAAAACCCGGATGGAGTGGATATGCCGATAGAGGATTGTGTGGTCATTGGGATCTCTGCCCGTCTGGAGCGTACGACTAACTTTGTAAAAATAGAGGGTATTCCTTTGAAAAGCATCTCGCAAGAAGCGCTGACCTCTTTGTTTCCCGATGATGATGGTTGGCTAATTAACACCTCTCGCCGCTTTGAGGAGGCTGATTACATCCGGCAGCAGATTGAAAGGGCCAACCTATATAGGCAATATGTAGAAGGTTATTTTAATTTAGCGGGAGAACCAATTGGCATTCAGGTTTATGATGAAGCGCCTTTGCACTAAAAAAGGAGGTGTTTTGTATAAAAAGTTGCTTTACTATGGTAGAAAACAATCTTTCTTCGGGTGTATCCCAAATTATGTGTAAACTCTGAATTGCACTGTAAAACAGAAGGAA
>CAYNCW010000321.1:0-3392 GCA_964395635.1 uncultured Oscillospiraceae bacterium | reverse complement strand
AAAGGCAGTCCGCGCCGGGTATGACATGGAAATTATTCCCTCCGACCTCGCCACCTTTGGCAATGAAGCTAAAAATCTGCTGGAGGACTTGCAGAGCCGCAACGAGCGAATGTTTCTTGTTACGGTGCTTGTAATGAACACTGCCGAAAACAAGGCAAAGCTGGAAAACAACATTTTTCAAGCGGCTGGTATTGCCCAAAAGTACAACTGCGCCCTGCGCAGGCTGGACTATCAGCAGGAACAAGGGCTGATGTCCTCGTTGCCGTTGGGACTAAACCAGATTGAAATTCAGCGGGGACTTACCACCTCCAGTACCGCCATTTTTGTTCCCTTTACCACCTGTGAGCTGTTCCAGACAGGCGAAGCGCTGTACTATGGCTTAAATGCCCTGTCGAACAATCTCATTATGGCAGACCGCAAGCAGCTAAAAACACCAAACGGGCTGATTTTGGGTACTCCCGGCTCTGGTAAGTCCTTTTCGGCAAAGCGCGAAATCGCCAATACATTCCTCATTACCACCGATGATATTGCCATTATTGACCCCGAAGCCGAGGTGCGACAAGAAGTCGCATAGTAAATTGCTGTAATCAGCTACCCTATCCATTTGGGGTAGTCCTACCACAATCTGCGTGAATGGTAACGTTCGGGTGGAAAGCTTGTGGGACAATATGGGAAATCTGATAGCCTAAATCGGACGTACTGTTAGGATAAGAATGTTATGGAGAACGTAAAGTGAACTATCGCAAGGGTCGTTACAGGGAATAAGCGAAATCAGGCTGATACGCTTACACCAAAAGGTGCGGAGGTGGTTGCAGAAACTTTCGCAATTCTGCAACAAATGGACACAAGTCCTCCCGGCTCAATGATAGCTCCTAACGCATTCACAATTATTTACTATGCGGAACTTGGTAAGCCCTATATTGTTCCTTGTTTTGCAAGGTATCGACCCCGCAAGGGGAAGAAATGACATAGAGGGTAAAGGAACAGGATAAAAAGCGAATGGCACTGCTGTAATGGCAGAGCATAGGGGTTCAAAATTTGCCCTAATCTGAAAGGATGCAGACTTATCCATGAAGCTATGGCAACATAGCTTGGTATTTCATAGCAAGAAATGGAGGTAAACCTATGAATGATAATTATTCAATGACAGCGAAAGCTGAGAGATTATCAGACAGCAAAACCCTTGAATTCCAGTGGAAATCTATCAACTGGAATGAAGCGGAAACCTATGTTAATAGGCTACAAGTCAGGATTGCTAAGGCAACTCAAGACAAGAAATGGAACACAGTGAAAAGACTTCAATATCTACTCACACATTCGTACTATGCAAAAGCGTTGGCGGTGCGTAAAATCACCACCAACAAAGGGAAAAACACTTCGGGCGTGGACAAAGAACTTTGGTCTACCCCTGCATCTAAAATGCGTGGAGTGCTATCCCTTACAGAGAAAAACTACAAAGCAAAACCATTAAGACGTGTTTTCATCGAAAAGAAAAGCAAGAAAGCAAAACGTCCGCTTGGCATTCCCTGTATGTATGACAGAGCGATGCAAGCACTCTATGCACTGGCACTTGACCCAGTGGCAGAAGTTACAGCCGATACAAAGTCGTTTGGCTTTCGTAAAGGTCGCTCCTGTCACGATGCCTGTGAATATATCTTCACAGCGTTATCAAGAAAAGTTAGTGCGGAGTGGGTGCTTGAGGGCGATATCAAAGGGTGCTTTGACCACATCAGTCACGAATGGCTCATAGAAAACATTCCTATGGACAAGTCCGTGTTAAAGCAATTTCTAAAGGCTGGATTTGTGTTTGAAAATGAGCTGTTCCCAACCGATGACGGCACTCCACAGGGCGGTGTCATTTCGCCGATTTTGGCAAATATGGCACTGGACGGTATGCAGGAAGTGCTTGTTAATCACTTTGATTTAAGTGCAAAAGGTGAAGTAAGTGCCTTTGTCCACAACAAGAGTAAAGTAAACCTTGTGCGTTACGCTGATGATTTTATTGTCACGGCGGCAACAAAGGAAATTGCTGAAGAAGCTAAAGAGCTAATTCGTGCGTTTTTGAAATCACGAGGATTGGAGCTGTCAGAGGAAAAGACTACGATTACCCACATCAATGATGGCTTTGATATGCTTGGTTGGACGTTCCGTAAATTTAAAGGAAAACTGATTGTGAAACCGTCAAAGAAGTCCATTAAAAACTTTGTAGCAAGTCTGTCTGAAACTATTTTAAAGCGTGGTAAGGCTTGGAAGCAGGAAGTATTGATTGAAAAGCTAAACCAACAAATCCGTGGATGGACGAATTATCATCAGTCCGTCTGTGCAAGTGAAGCCTTTGCCCATATCGACTATGTTCTTTATGAACTGTTGTGGAGATGGGCAAAACGCCGCCACCCTCACAAAGGCAGATGGTGGGTTTCCTTAAATTACTGGCACAGGCGTGGCAATCGCAACTGGGTATTTTCTACCGAGGACAAAGAATTATTGCGTGTAGACCATATCTCCATTGTCCGTCACACAAAAGTACGAATAGACGCAATTCCCTATTTCGACACCCAATATTTTCTTAACCGCAAGTTTGAACACGGCATGAAAAGGTTATCCGGTCGCTTTAAGCTGATTTGGAAAAACCAAAATGGGTGTTGCTATCACTGTGGTATGCCTATGGAAATCAGCGACAATAGAGAGATTTTCTTTAAAGTTGCAAAATCCGCAGGTGGCAAGGACGAAGTGCCCAACATGGCATATGTTCATAAGTCCTGCCAACAACTCTATCTTGAGTGCCGCTCGAAAGAGTGATGAAATGCTTGAGCCGTATGAGTGGAAACGCTCACGTACGGTTCTGAGGCGAGAAAGAGGGAGTAATCCCTCCGACTTAGCCGACTACGCGCCCCTTGTGCAGCGGCTACACGGGCAAGTCATTTGCATTGCGCCCACAAGTACACAATACGTCAATCCTATGGACATAAACCTCAATTACAGCGAGGACGAAAGCCCCCTTGCCCTCAAATCCGATTTTTTGCTATCCCTTTGTGAATTGGTGGTAGGCGGCAAGGAGGGCTTGCAGCCCGTGGATAAGACGGTCATTGACCGGGCGGTTAGAAACGTGTACCGCCCTTACCTTGCAGCCCCCGACCCGGCGAAAATGCCTATCCTGCAAAATCTGTATGACGAGCTGCTAAAGCAGCCAGAGCCGGAAGCGGCGCGTATCGCGGCGGCGTTGGAGCTGTACGTTACGGGTAGCCTTAACGTCTTTAACCACCGTACCAACGTGGAGCTTGAAAACCGCCTTGTCTGCTTTGATATTAAGCAGCTTGGAAAGCAGCTCAAAAAGTTAGGTATGCTCATTGTGCAAGACCAGGTATGGAACAGGGTAACGGTCAACCGTGCCG
>CAYNCW010000320.1:0-3413 GCA_964395635.1 uncultured Oscillospiraceae bacterium | reverse complement strand
TGCAGATACGTTTATTACTGGTTCTAATGCAGTTACTGTAGATGGAAAAATATTCAATATTGATGGCAATGGCAGCAGGGTGGCACCCATGCTTTATGGCCCCAAGCAAGTTATTGTTGTAGTGGGTGTAAATAAGATTGTTGCAAATGTTGACGCAGCAATTGAAAGAGCAAGGCAAATCGCGGCTCCATTAGATGCCAAAAGACTGCTAAAAGAAACGCCTTGCACAAAGATTGGCAAGTGTATTGACTGTAAGCACAAACAACGTATTTGTAATGATTTTGTGCTAATAACCGGACAATTTATTGCAGATAGAATTAAGGTGATTATTGTGAATGAGGCTCTAGGATATTAGCCAAATTGGGTGGCTTGGTGTAAAGGTGGTGATTAAGCTGATTATTAGGCAAGAGACACCGGATGATTATGATGCGGTATATCAATTGGTTAAGCAAGCTTTTGCAACCACATCTCATTGCGACGGAACAGAGCAAGATTACCTCAACGATATGAGAAAAAAGGATAGCTTTATTCCCCAACTGTCTCTGGTTGCAGTTGAAAAGGCTGAGATTGTCGGCCAAATCGTACTTTACAAAATGGAGATCATTTGTGCTGATAGAACAATACCCCAGCTTGTAGTTTCGCCCTTGTCAGTGCTTCCTACACATTTTCGTCAAGGTATAGGCTCTACATTAATAGAAGCCGGATGCAAAAAAGCACAGGAACTGGGCTATAAAGCAGCCTTTCTTTGCGGGGACTACGCATATTATTCTAAATTGGGGTTTGCCCCAACCTATCAGTTTGGGATTTACCACAAAAAGGATACGGATAAAAACGCAAAGTGGTGTATGGTGCGGGAGCTTGAACAAGGTTTTTTAAGCCAAATTTACGGAACTGTAGATATTGAGTAGTATATCCGCTATAGAATACCCTTTTGCGCATTACAAAACCATAAAAATCTGATATAATATATTTGATTGGTTGCGATAGACTGAATACAATAGAGCAGGGGATACTTCATTGAAGACAATTGGATTAATCGGTGGAATGAGCTGGGAAAGCACAGTTACCTACTATCAGATAGTAAACCAAACTGTAAAAAAACATCTTGGGGGTTTACACTCGGCTAAAATCCTGCTGTACAGCGTGGATTTTCATGAGATTGAACAGTGCCAAGCAAATGGCCAGTGGGAGAAAAGTGGAGAGATTTTAACAGCTGCTGCAAAAGCCTTGGAAAAAGCCGGTGCTGATTTTATTGTTATCTGCACCAATACAATGCACAAGGTTGCACCTCAGATACAAAGCCAAATCCTCATCCCCATCCTCCATATCGCGGATGCAACTGCCGAAATGTTGCAGGAAAACCAGATGAGCAAGGTTGCGCTATTGGGCACAAAATATACTATGACCCAAGCATTTTATAAGGATAGGTTGATTGATTCCGGCATCCAAGTGCTCATCCCTGATGAACAGGATGTGGAAATTGTTAACCGCATTATCTATGATGAACTGTGCCTTGGTAGTATATTGGATGAATCCAAACAAGAATACCTGCGGATCATTTCCCAACTGGCAGAAAAGGGAGCACAGGGGGTAATTCTGGGCTGTACAGAAATCGGTTTGTTGATTAAGCAGGAGGACACTTCCCTGCCGGTTTTTGATACAACCCAAATACATGCTGCCAAAGCCGCTTTACTGTCTATTGCCCAGTAACTATACTACACCAAAATACAAATTACCTGGAGGGAGTACAATGTGTTGTGTCGGAACCAAAAATCTTTTGAATGACTACAAGTACATCATTCGCATGTTTCAAAAAAGCGGTGCCTTCTCGTCCGAAAGCGCCTTGCCCCTTAAGGAGATCGGCATTGATTTTAGCGAGCATCTTTTTGCCCGGGATCAACTGGACAGCCTGGTAAGCTGTGGGGAGATCAAACGGGCTGAGGGGAAATATTATCTTAAAAATCCCGAAAAATACAAGCTGTAAAGGGTGCCACACTATATACAAAAAACCGGCCTTTTTCAGGTCGGTTTTTTGTATGCACCTATTCGGACGGACCCGGGGATACCGGGTAGTTCACCCGGCGGGGCTCCCTGTAGATAAGCAGCCCAGTCCGTGCCTGGTGCAGGTATGGAATTATATCGATTTCAGCATCTGTCAAATGAGGTTGGGCTGTTGCATCGCTTGAGCCATCATGGCTTGGGCAGCTTGCATCCATAGATTGGCCCGGGTGTAGTTCATCATCTCTTGAGCTATATCTGCGTCTCGAATACGGCTCTCTGCATCGGTTAGATTGATAATCTGATTTTCCAGATTGTTTATGGTGTGCTCCAACCGGTTGTGGGTGGCCCCTATTCTGGCCCGCTCGTAGCTAACCTGCTTGACGGTTTCTCCCAGGATCTCGTTTGCTTTGTTGGCGTTTGCTGCGGTTAAAATATCGGTGCCCCGCAGCGAGTGACCGGCACCCATGTTGCCAATACTACCGGTAGACATATCATTGAGATGCAGCCCTATTTGTTGATCTGCTCCCGGATTTGCACCTACCTGAAACCTTAAGGTATCGGTTTTCACAGCGGTAATGGCTTTGCTAAATCCTATAGTGCCGCCGGAAAACGCCATCCCAGTAATTGTGCCGTCTTTGAGCTTGGAAACGTCTAGGTTATCCAACTTAATCTCCGAACTATCCTTGAGTGTAAAGGTGATGCTGGTGTTGGCTGCGGAGATTTTGCCTACCACAGTCTCGTTTCCGGTTTGAAAGGAGAGGATAGCATCACCATTGTCCGCCTTGGTTACGGTGATTTTGCCGGTGCCTTCAAAACCGCCGGTGTAAGAAATATCGGTACTTGAGAGCCCTAGGTTTCCAACTGCCCCCGCCCCCTCTTTTCCTCCGGTACTACCGTTGAGCAGATATATCCCATTGTAATGAGTGGTGTTGGATATCCGGTCGATTTCATCCAGCAAAGCCTGATACTCAATGTTCAGCAGCTTGCGATCGTCGTTGCTTAGTGTACCGTTGGAGGCCTGTACCGAAAGCTCTTTCATCCGCTGCAAAATTGCATGGGTTTCGTTGAGACCGCCTTCTGCTGTTTGAAGCATTGAGATGGCATTTTGTGCATTTTGAGATGCCATCTTCAGCCCCCGTATCTGCCCGCGCATACGTTCGGAAATTGCAAGGCCCGCTGCATCATCTGCCGCAGAATTGATACGGTATCCGCTGGAAATCCGGAGCATTGCCTTGGACATGGTTTTCTGGTGGATTCCAAAGTTGCGGTGCGCAAATATAGCAGGAAGATTGTTGCGAATCGACATCATACCATTGCATCCCTCCTTGAGCATATTGTTTGCCATCTGCATCCTCTCAGCCGGCAACTCCCCTCATTCTTATTATCGGCCTGAAGTCATAAAAAGTTAAATT
>CAYNCW010000319.1:0-3453 GCA_964395635.1 uncultured Oscillospiraceae bacterium | reverse complement strand
GCATGGGGTGATTATTCCTTTATGTGCACTGTCAAAGCTTTCTGTAGCGCGCCAATCTTTTGTTAAAATAACAAAAATAAACACCGGAATTTATCAGGATTAAAATTCGGATATTGCTTGTTTTTTCTGTCAATACTAAATGTGAGGAAGTGGCATAGCTGCCAGTACCTTGGCATATTTTGTATGCCTTACGCGAAAACATAGCCGGCTTTTCTGTAACCCACATTCTAATTCACTAAGGAGAGGTAAGAAGAGTATGAAGCATAATCCGGATAATCGCAAAGACAATGTTGCGCGTATACAGAGAAATATTGATATGACTATCGACAATATGCGGCGCGCAGATGAAATGATGGCCATCACACCCGACAACCATATGAAACAGGTGCTAAAGGAAAAGAATGAGCGCCGCGAACGGGCCTTAGATGGTATGCGCCAGGAGATTCAGCAGGAATCAGCAGCTTCTAAAAACAATTTCCACTAAAATATCCAGTTTGCTCTACTTTAATACTATAAAAAAACAGGTTTCAGTTTGATTTGCTGAAACCTGTTTTTTATACTCTACAACATCAACTGTTCACCTTTATCCTCTTCTCTGGGAAACGCGCCTGCTGACGGTATGGTTTTGGTTCGGAAACGGTGTGGGTTAGCAAGTAGCTCATCAGAAAACGGGACTGCACTTTCTAGTACCAAATTTTTGCGCAGGGTCATAACCTGTACCCCTTGGGTATTCTTGGTGGTTTTGGGGCTTAATGCCCCGGTGTGTATCAGCAGCGTGCGGTCATTTGTGGCTTTTAGCATATATTCGCTATCCTGAGCAATTTGATAAATAGCCACCAGACGAGATTTATCTGAATAGGCGGAAAGCAGCTTTTTACGTTTGGTTTTGGTTTCGTAACCAGCCAGCTCTACCTTGGCTGCCTTGCCATTTTCAAAAAAGAACAGCATATAGCCGGAAAAGTCCTTGGTAACCGCCATATATATGGCACTTTCACCCTCCTCCATCCCCAGCTTGGCAGGGATAAAGTCACCCAACACACTGGCTTTGGTGTCTGAAAAATCGGACACATCCGCTTTGTACACCTGGCACCGGTCGGTAAAAAACAATAGCTGGGCGGCATTGGTGGACTGTATTTCCTGGGAAATCCAATCCCCTTCTTTTAGCTTTTGTTCCCCGCTCATGCGCAGAGATTGGGGGGTTATCTTTTTAAAGTACCCCTCATGACTAAAGAACAGATGAACAGGATATTCCGGAACCTCTTCCTTTATTTCTTCCCGGTCAATATCTCCGGGATAATATAAGAGGGTTTTGCGCACCTGGCCATATTTTTTGGCCACGTCCTTTAACTCTTCGATAATAATTTTGCGTATTTTTTTGGGATCTGCCAAAATGTCCTGCATTTTTGCAATATCCTCTTTCAGGCTGTCTACCTCTTGGGTTCGCTTTAAAATATATTCTCGGTTCAGGTGGCGCAGGCGAATTTCAGCCACATACTCAGCTTGGATCTCATCGATTCCAAAGCCTATCATCAGGTTGGGGACAACCTCGCGTTCCTCTTCGGTTTCCCGAACAATCCGCACAGCTTTGTCAATATCCAGCAGGATTTTAGCAAGACCCAACAGCAGATGCAGCTTATCCTGTTTCTTTTTCAGCTCATGGTAAACCCGGCGGCGCACACATTCCTGGCGAAAAGCCGCCCATTCACTCAAAAGCTCTCGAACCCCCATCACCCGAGGAGATCCGCCAACCAGAACGTTAAAGTTACAGGAGAAGCTATCCTCCAGCGGTGTCATGCGGAATAGCTTTTGCATAAGCCGATCTGGATCCACTCCACGGCGCAGATCAATGGTGATTTTCAGGCCGGACAGATCGGTTTCATCCCGCATATCGGCAATTTCCCGGATCTTGCCCTGCTTTATCAGATCCACCACCTTGTCCATAATGGCTTCTACAGTGGTGGTGGGAGGAATTTCGGTAATATCAATACAGGAGTTTGCTTTATCATAGGTGTATCGGGCACGCACCTTGACACTGCCTCGCCCTGTTTCATAGATTTTTTTCAGCTCATCCTCGTTGTATAATACATACCCGCCCCCGGCAAAATCCGGCGCTTTCAGAGTAGAAAGGATGTCGTGCTCCGGGTTTTTCATCAGGGCGGCGGTGGTTTCGCAGACCTCCACCAGGTTGAAGGAACAGATAGAGCTGGCCATACCCACCGCAATACCCATATTGGCGTTCACAAGCACTGTGGGAAAGGTTACCGGCAGCAGAGTGGGTTCTTTCATCCGGTTGTCGTAATTGTCCACAAAGTCCACTGTGTCTGACTCTATATCCAAAAACAGTTGGCTGCTAATATCCGATAGCTTGGCCTCGGTGTATCGGGATGCCGCATAGGCCATATCCCGAGAGTAGGATTTGCCAAAGTTCCCCTTAGAGTCTATATATGCATGGATCAGCGCTTCGTATCCCCTAGCCAAACGCACCATGGTTTCGTAGATGGCGGCATCGCCATGGGGATTTAGCTTCATGGTCTGCCCCACGATATTGGCAGACTTCGTCCGGGGTCCGTTAAGCAACCCCATCTTGTACATGGTGTAGAGCAGCTTGCGGTGAGATGGCTTGAACCCATCGATTTCGGGAATGGCACGGGATACAATTACGCTCATAGCATAGGGCATATAGTTTTTTTCCAGCGTTTCGGTTATAGGTTGATCCAACACCACGCCCGCATTTTCAATAACCGCTGCGCTGTTTTCTGATTCCCTTTTGCCAGGCTGTTTTTGTTTAGGCATGAATCTTAATTTCCTCCTGAATAGAACCGGCTATGTAACCGCCGGTTCCAATTTCACCCAAGTATTGCTCATAGTTTAACTGATATCGGCAAGCTCTAAATACTCCTGCCCAAACTCGGCGATAAACTCTTTACGGCCCTGTAGATTATCCCCCAGCAGCACATCAAACATCTCTACCGTTGCGGCTGCTTCGGTGGGCGACACCTTAATCAACCGACGAGTATCTGGATTCATGGTGGTAAGCCACATCATATCCGGCTCGTTTTCACCAAGCCCCTTGGAGCGCTGAAGAGTAAATTTCTTTCCCTCCAGTTTTTCCAGCACCTTGTTCTTTTCCGCATCCGAATACGCAAAATAAGTCTTATCTTTGGCGGTTATCTCATATAGGGGGGATTCTGCGATATACACATACCCCTGATCAATCAGAGTTGGGGTTAAACGATACAGCATGGTGAGAATCAATGTGCGTATCTGAAAACCGTCTACGTCAGCATCGGTGCATATAACAATTTTATTCCAACGAAGACCGGAAAGATCAAAATTGGAAAAGTCCTTATTTGCCTTGCTTTTTACCTCTACACCACAGCCTAACACCTTGATGATGTCGGTAATAATATCATTTTTAAAAATTTTATCGTATTCTGCTTTGAGGCAGTTGAG
>CAYNCW010000318.1:0-3461 GCA_964395635.1 uncultured Oscillospiraceae bacterium | reverse complement strand
CACAGATTGTTGAATGTTTGCCCCTGCGGGATAGTGTCCAGGAGGATTTACTTGGGGGTTACCACCACCAGCAAAACCCCGCCCTCCAGCCAGATTTCCACTGGGCCGCTTTGAAATTCATTGCTTACCGCCCTGGGATCCAAACATCCTAGGGGATAAGCATCCAAAGGATATACAGCGCCGTTTATGGTTACGCTTTTGCAGCTGCCATCCAAAGAGAAAAGCGAAAAATAGTGATTACAATAAGCTGGAAGCACAAACCTTTCCCTAGCGTCATAGCTGCAAAAAGCGTAGATATCTGTAACTCCATCGGTAATGGTGGCAGTAAGCCCTAGGCTGGCACATCTGCCCAACAGCTGAAGATTGCCCAGGGTGTGATCCAGTCGTCCCCCCAACATACCAGCCATCAACAGCTGTTTGCCGCCTCGCTGCAAAACCTCCTCCACTGCAAAGGCAGAATCGGTGTAGTTTTTTGCCACCGGCAGCGAAATACGGGGAATCCCAGCTGGCAAAGTCCCCTCTATAGAATCAAAATCCCCCAGTAGAAGCTGGGGGATAATCCCTAAGGGGCCGCAGTGGTGATACCCACCGTCAGCACAGAGCACAAAGGCATCCGCCGGGATTTTAGCCGCAACTGCGGCATAGTCCAAAATCTCCCCAGCCCCTAAAATGCAGTAGGTGGGAATGGGTTTTGTTAGCGCTTCTCCCACTCTTTCACATCCTTTACCTGGTCGTACAATGCGGCATAGCTTTGGTGTCTGCTTTGGGCAATTTCTCCCTGATCCAGCGCAGCAAGAACAGCACAGCCCTTCTCTCGGGTATGGGAACAGTCGGTGAACCTGCAATCCCCCAAATAGGGGCGAAATTCCCGGAAGCAGTGTGCCAAATCCTCTTTGTCAATCCCCCCCATAGCTTCCAGATCTATGGAGGAAAATCCGGGGGTATCTGCAATCCAACCGCCTTCTTCCAAAGCAAACAGCTCCACATGGCGGGTGGTGTGGCGGCCTCTGCCCAGTTTTTTGCTGGTGTCCCCCACCGGGGCATCTATCCGGGGGTCGATGCAATTGAGCAGGCTGGATTTTCCCACCCCGCTGTTGCCAGAAAAGGCGCTGAGCTTGCCTACCAATGCTTGGCGCAGCTCTAAAGCCCCTTGGCCGGTGGTGTTGCACACCACATACACAGGGAATCCAGCGCTTCGGTAAAGCTCTGCAAGTGTGTCGGAGTTTTTCAGATCCGGCTTGGTGATGGCAATTACCGGGGTGATATTGTTGTTTTCCAGTATGGCCAGAAATTTATCCAGCACCAACAGATTGGGGGCGGGATCGGTGGAGGAGGTGACCATTACCATATAATCCAGGTTGGCAAGGGGTGGGCGAACAAGGGCGTTTTTTCGGGGATGCAGCTCCACCACTGTGCCGCTGCCATCCTCCCCCAGTTGGATCTGCACCATATCGCCCACCAAAGGGGTAGCCCGCTCCCGTTCAAAGCGGAACAGCCCCCTGGCTCGGCAGGGAACATCGCCCTCTTGGGTGCGCACATAGTAAAACCCACCGGTGGCTTTGATAATCATACCTGAACTTGTGGCAATCTCCGACATAAGTCCTCCATTCTATTTTCCCGAATACACAGCTTAACGCCCAAAAGGGATACGGAGAACCTGGTGTTCCCGTATCCCCTTAGTCTGTATAGCATTACTCGAAACTGGCAGTCCTATCGTCAACCGGGCGATAGGTTCCCGCATCAAAGTCCAGCTCATATTCGATATAGAGCTTGTTGTCCAAATAAATGCGTATCTCAGCAACCCCGCTGGTTCCACGGAACTGGGGTCTCCAGGAGACGATTTCAAGAGGATTGAGGATTTCTTCCGCCACCACCTGGCCATTTTGCTTGGCTTGGAAGGTGACTGTGCGGTTGATGCTGGGTGCAGGCACCGGAATATGGAATGCCTTTACCCGGCCTTCAGCTTCAGCGCCGGATTCTGTTGCACCACCTGGGCCATTGCTCACCACCACATTGATAGAGCTGTTTTCTGGGCGCAGGGTCCCGGGGGGTGGATCCTGAGCGATAATGGTGCCTTGCGGTGCATCGTTGTCCTCACGGTTGATCTCTCCCAGCTTGAGGGAGTACATATCTAGATAGGTTTTGGCGCTTTCCACCGTCATGCCGATAACCTCGCGAATGCTGACCAGCTGCTCTTCCGGCCCCATGCTCACATACACGGCAACCACTGTTCCGGAACGCACCTCCGAATCCTTGGAGGGGTCGGTATAGATAACGTCACCCGCGGCAATGGTGGAGGAATATTCGCTTCGGGTATCCACCTCTAAGCCCATTTCCCGCAGCTTGCTGATGACTTCGGCAGAATCGCGACCGGTAAAGTTGGGCAGTATAGCACTTTGGTAACCCGAGCTGACCTTTACGGTGATGGTGCTGCCTGCCTTTACCTTGCGCCCGGCTGGCGGGTTTTGGGCAAAGACAACACCGGCGCCATATTCGTCGTTGGGCAGGGTTTCTTCCCGGATAATCTCAAAGTCTTGGTACTGAATCAGCATGGTATCGAACTTATTTCCCACCAGGTTGGGACAAGGCAGCTCCTCCACCTGTTTAAAGGGGTTGTTCAGCGAAATCATAAGGCCGATAAACCCTAACGAAGCCAGAACAAAGGCAAAGGTAACACCGGTTAATATGGGGATATAAGGAGTTCTTCTGCGTCGAGTTTCCATAGAGTCCTCTCTTGTTTGGCTGATAGCACGGCGGTATTTCTTCTCCTGGGATTCATTGCTGTCGCTATCCAGGTATTTATAGGCAAAGTGAATGCTGGGATCCTGCTTAAATCGCTGGATATCCGCAATCATCTCGCCGGAAGAACGGTAGCGGTTGGCTGCGTTCTTTTGCATGGCCCGCATGACAATATCCTCCAGCCCGGCTGGGATGGTGGGAATAATGGAGGTAGGGCGCACAGCCTGGGTTTGAATTTGCTTGATAGCCACCGATACTGCCGATTCCGCCTCAAAGGGCAGGGTGCCGGTGAGCATTTCAAACAGCATTACCCCCACCGAATAGATGTCGGATTTTTCGTCGGTAGACTCCCCCATAGCCTGTTCTGGGCTGATGTAGTGCACCGAACCGATGGCCCGGTCGGTGATGGTTTGCACCTCGCTACGGGCAAACCGGGCGATACCGAAATCGGTGACCTTGATGGTTCCGCTCTGCAGCAGCATGATGTTCTGGGGCTTGATGTCCCGGTGAACAATGCCCTTGTCGTGGGCGTGCTGCAATGCCTTGAGAATTTCCAAGGTGAAGTGAACCGCTTCTTTCCAGCTTAGGGGGCCCTGTTGTTCAATATACTCCTTTAAGGTGATTCCGTCAATATATTCCATCACAATGGAGTGCACCTTGCCGGTAAAGCTTACATCCAAAACCCGCACAATGTTGGGGTGGCTGAGAACCGCAATGGCTTT
>CAYNCW010000317.1:0-3463 GCA_964395635.1 uncultured Oscillospiraceae bacterium | reverse complement strand
TAAACTGCCCAATTACCAGTAGCGCCGGATAACAGGTATCATTGTGGACGCTGCGCAGACCTTCCTCGGCAATATTTTTGTGATTGGTCTTTAGAATTTCCACTTTGTATCCATCCTGCTCCAACACCCCTGCAATTAAGTCAAAGTGGATGGGCAGCATCATAGGTATTAGGATTGTGTGGGTTTTCTTCATCTCCGGTGTAAAGGAGACCTTGGGTGCAGTGTGATTAGTAGTTGACAACTGCTGTACCCTCCCTTTCCAACATAGCCGCTTGTAGGCTTCGCAGCCGAATCTTAGCGGCGCCCAGGTTGTTAATTTCGTCTATTTTCAGCTGTGTATACAGTTTGCCACTATGCCGCAAGATATCTCGAATCTCATCGCTGGTAACTGCATCAATACCACAGCCAAAGGATACCAAGTGCACCATCTCGGTGTTTGGGCGGGTGGTAACAAATTGGGCGGCATTGTACATTCTGGCGTGATAGGTCCACTGGTTTAAAACCCCTAATGCCTGTTTTCCTTCCAAATGGCTCACCGCATCCTCGGTGACGATAACAAATCCCAGCGAGCCCAACAGCTTATCAATACCGTGGTTAATTTCCGGATCCACGTGGTAGGGGCGGCAGGCCATCACAATCACTGGCAGGTCATGCTCGTCAGCATAGCGCAGAGCCTGTTCCCCTTTTGCCGCCACCTGTTTGCGGTAGTAGCTGTGGGCGGCATAGGCCTTTTTAGCAGCTTCTGCTACTTCTTTTTTCTTTAGCCCAGGCAAGGTCTCCCCCAGAATCTCCAGCATACGCTTTATAAACAGCTTTTGATCCTGCATTCCTATATGTGGGTACACAAAGCGGATGGTTTCCACCCTTGCCACATTGGCGGCAATCAGCTCCGGATAATACGCCACCACCGGGCAGTTGTAGCAGTTGTCCGAAATGCCCTCATCTACATTGTATGTCATACATGGGTAAAAAATGGTATCTACGCCTTTTTCCAACAAGGATTCTATATGGCCATGTACCAGCTTTGCAGGATAGCACACAGTATCCGAAGGGATGGTGTGCTGCCCTTTCATATACAAATTCCGGGAAGATGGGTCAGAAAGCACCACCTCACACCCCAGTGAAGTGAAAAAGGATGCCCAAAATGGCAAACTCTCAAACATGTTCAGCACCAGGGGGATGCCGATTTTCTTTCGGCTTCCACCATATCGGGGGTAGTTGCATATAGCCTCGTATTTATCGGCCATAAGGTTGGGCAGGTTGGCAGCATCGCTGTTGCCTGCTCCCCGCTCACACTTATTGCCGCTGACAAATCGCTTGCCATCGCCAAAGGTATTGACGGTGAGGCGGCATTTGTTGGTACATTTTTGGCAGGTGGCCGCCATTGCCTGATGGCTAAACGTTGCCAACTCCTTTTGCGAGAGCAATGTGCTGGCTGCTGTGGCATTTTGCCGTGCATACAGTGCTGCACCGTAAGCCCCCATCAGCTCGGAGATGGTCAGTCGCACAACCTCCCGGCCAAGCTCCTGTTCAAAGCTGCGGAGCACAGCATCGTTAAGGAATGTCCCCCCCTGCACCACAATGTGTTGCCCCAGCTCATCGGCGCTTCTGGCGCGAATCACCTTGTATAGCGCGTTTTTAATAACGCTGACTGCAAGCCCTGCGGAAATATCCTCCACCGATGCCCCATCCTTCTGAGCCTGTTTCACCGATGAATTCATAAACACGGTGCAGCGGGAGCCCAAATCCACCGGTGCTTTGGAGCAAACAGCCAACCGAGCAAACTCTGCAACCGGATGCCCTAAGGATTTTGCAAAGGTTTCGATAAAGGAACCGCAGCCGGAGGAACAGGCCTCGTTGAGAATAACCGAATCCACCGTGCTGTCCTTGATATGAAAGCACTTAATGTCCTGGCCGCCGATATCAATAATAAAGTCCACCTGGGGGCTAAAATGCTTAGCGGCTGTGTAATGGGCAACCGTTTCTACAATGCCAAAGTCCACCCCAAAGGCAGCTTTCATAAGCTCTTCGCCGTAACCGGTTACTGCACCACTGCGAATGCGCACTCTGTCACCACACAGGCTATAGATGGTTTCCAGCTGCTGCTGAATCACCGGCAGTGGGTTACCCCCGTTGGTGGTGTAGTGGCGGTAAAGTATGTTGGCATCTTGGTCAATGAGCACCACCTTCGTGGTGGTGGAGCCAGCATCTATTCCCAAAAAAGCCACGCCGGTGTATGTAGCTAGATCCTTTTCCGGTACGGTCATTTGGGCATGTCGCTCACAGAACTGATGATACTCTTGCTGGGATTCAAACAGCGGCGGTTGAGTGGATATCCCCGGTAAAGCTTTTGGCATATCCTCCAATCGAGCCACCAATTCCCCATAGGTGATAGCGGCGCTGTCCGGGACATTCTCTGCGTAATACGCACTGCCCAGTGCCACAAAGTATGGGGCCAGCGCAGGAAACACCGCATTTTTGCTGCTAAGCCCCAAGGTTTCTACAAACCGTTTTTGCAGACCTTTTAAAAAGGACAATGGTCCACCCAAAAAAAGCACATTGCCTTTAATCTCCCGCCCTTGGGCCAACCCAGTGATGGTTTGCTCCACCACAGCTTGAAAAATACTGGCGGCTATATCTTCTTTTCTGGCCCCTTGGTTAATCAGAGGTTGTATATCACTTTTGGCAAACACACCGCACCGAGATGCAATGGGGTAAATTTTTTCATACTGTAGGCTAAGCTGATCCAGCTGCTCTGCGGTGAGATCCATTAAGGTGGCCATCTGGTCGATAAACGCCCCGGTACCCCCGGCACAGCTGCCGTTCATTCTTTCTTCCAGTGTTCCTTGAAGAAAGATAATTTTGGCATCCTCTCCCCCCAGCTCGATAACCACGTCGGTTTGAGGCAAGGTGCGGTTTACCGCTCCGGCAGTGGCAAATACCTCCTGGACAAAGGCAATATCGCTGTTCTTGGCAATACCCAGCCCCGCCGATCCGGTTATGGCCACCTTGAGAGGGTGCCCCTGCAAAATACGCTCTAGGGATTGTATGTGGGATAGGGTCATCTCCCGCACTTTGGAAAAGTGCCGCTGATAGCTTTTTTCTATGATCTGGCCTGTGTCGTTTAAGACGACAGTTTTCAGCGTTGTAGACCCTACATCAATACCCAGCTGATAACTCATTATTTCACCATTATTCCTAACTGATTATACTATTTTGCTTTTACAGCAATATTACTCTTATACCAAACACCAATTACAATCGCCATTAGATTAGGCGGAAAACAGGGTTCAGTTGGTGTTCAGCACTATATATGTACTATTATTCTACTATCAAAAATTGTCTATCTTCGGCAGCTTCTAATGTAAAGCCCGTTTATTGGTGGCATAAAAGCAAACCAAACTAAATTGCTTTTTTCAGTAGCATATTGTCTTTGCCTGTGGATTCATGCTGCCTCTACTAT
>CAYNCW010000316.1:0-3471 GCA_964395635.1 uncultured Oscillospiraceae bacterium | reverse complement strand
GTGGGCAACACCGGCGTATCCTTTGGTGCGCACCTGCACTTTGAGGTGAAAGTGAGCGGCAGCACGGTGAACCCTTTGCAGTATTTTAGTAACTATACGGTGGGGTGAGTATAGTATACATAATGAAAAGAATTGTTGCCGTGACTTCGTATAGAAGCTATGTGAAATATCACGGTATGTCCGATTTCTATATTAAAAAGAACAAAATATCAATATTAATTGACAAAACCACTCGAAAACAATTACGATAACTTTACAAAGTAGGTTCTGAGGAAATTTTGCAACTATTTGTTTTTCAAGCATGGGCCTCTGCAGGGAACATTTACCTGCTCAGCAATATAATCATGAGAGGATAGGCCTTTAAAAGACTTGAAAGGGGTAAGAAAATGAAAAAAATCTTTGCGCTCGTATTGTCTTTACTTTTGGCAATGTCACTATCTGTTGCAGCTTTTGCATCAGAACCCGCCGATGTTGGATTACCTGAACCATCCAGTACAGTAGAGAGTATTCCAAGCGAAATACCCAGTATTGCAGAAAGCGCTTCCAGCGAAGAAACTACTATCGCTGAAAGTATTCCCAGCGATTCATTGGTACCTAATTCAGCCGTTTCCGATGAATCGGGAATCACACCGCCGCCAGCAGAGACTCCTATTGGCATAACGGGCACTCCAAATGAAGATGGTCTTGTTGTGGAAAGTACTGGAAACGCAAGTGTGGAACTCACCGATGATAGCGTGAATTTCAACCCACGCACACGTACCGGCTATGCTATAGTCACGGGTACAAACGGAGTTCGTGATGGTGAACTTACAGCAGAAAACCCGTGGGATTATCATCTTTTTATGCCTGATGGTTATTGGTCAATGGCACGCATGGTGACGACCAATCCGGCGTTTACGATGACCTTGGCTGTAGCCAATATTGATACTGGCATGATAGAACTCACCAACTATACTCTTGGGCCTAATGCTCCGCACACTATGGATTTACAAGCGATAGTAGACTCTCTTGGTAATCAGCAAGTCTTAGCATGGCTTATCCAGTCTACAGATGGATCTGCTGGCACTTATAAACTCCAGTACAATATTGCGATTCCCCTTGACTCATCACAGTATAAGTTGCTGACTGACATTTCTGCTGACTATCAGCAATGGTCTATGCTTAGAGACAATCGTTTTTATCAGAACGGTGTGTTACAGAGTCTTTCATTCTATGCAGGCTATGGTTTTAATAATGGCGGCAGTTGGCACAACTTCAGGCTTTCTGTGTCGAATTGTAACGTAGACCTGGTTCATATTGGTGGTGCCAGATGGAAAGAAGGCATTACAAATCCCAGTTATTCCAACACTTTTGTTTTCAAAGTACTGCCCGGCGGTGGAACTTTCGAGCATGAGTTCAAACAGAATCCTCCATATTATGACTGGGGAACAAACGATGCTGCCGGTTACCCAACACCACGGCAATTCGGCTCGGAGGTGAACCTATACGGAGGTTCGTATTTGGTGTATGACAGAAGCACAGGGCAGGTCGTTGAATTTGTCAGTTCGTTCTCCAAGCAGTGGAGCGGCATTGGCGACCACAGTGGCTTTACTCTGTTCTAATTGTTGGCCCCAAAACGCCGCACCAGAGTGTGCGGCGTTTTCTGTAAACGCACTTTTCTCGTTAAGGTGCAAATAGAAAAGGGATTGAAGTTTAGGGGGATTATATAAATGAAAACAAGAAAATACAGGCTTTTAATATGCTCATTTATATTGGCGCTACTTGTGCAAATGATGAGCATAACGGTGTTCGCAGAAGAAATTGTATCACCAAAAATCACTATCGATGATGGTGGCGTTACAGGCACTGAGATATTCGAAGTTCCCAATCTCCCTGTCGAGACAGATGGTATCGAAAAGGAAAGCATACCCGCACCGGGGAGCCGTGGAAGAAATATCAATACCCCGCCAGTGGCAAATCTAGCGTATATCGTGTTGAACCCAGAAACGTTAAAAAATGGCGCGTTTACTACGGATACGATGATTGCATGGTTATGGTCATATAATGGAGTCAACTACACATATGACCCAGACGGCGATGCAATCACAAACATTAACCTTGGCGGTATTCCTTCCAGTTCAATTGTCGGTTATCTTGAAGGTAACATTGGTTTTGTCACATTGTTTTCAACCTCAGCACAGTACATTATGACTTATCAAGTGCAGGATGCAAGAGGCGCTTTATCTAATACTTTGGAGTTAGTGCTAAACATTGAACCGTCAGATGATAATACTCGACCCTATGGGACAGCGGTTTTTAGTCCTAGCAGTGGCGAAATTCATACGAAGCAGGCGGCAAAAATTTCCTGGGCTGATTATAAAGACGACGATGATATTGACTATATTGCCGAAGCACGAGGATATGTATATAAGGACGGAGGCGCGGCAACAGATCTTTCCAATTATGTCGAGAGTTTTGATGAACAAAACATGGAAATATCTCTCCGTTTTAAGGAAGTCGGAACATATGAAGTCTGGTTCAGTGTGCGTGATCGCTGGAGTGCTTGGTCAGATTGGAATTACTTCACATATACTGTGTCAACCGCTCCCCCTGTGCAGATGACAGAAATTAATTATAGTCAACTTTCTGGCGGCCCCGCAATTTCAGGAGCTTATTGGTTTAATCAGAGCCATGCTTATGAACGGACTTCCAATGGACAGACCCCTCTTGACTATCTTGCTCAATATGGTCAGTCAGCATATCCATTAAACTCCACTGCTTATGTGGGGGGCACATGGTCTGTTTCTGGCCGATTTATGTATGGTAATGGAACACCAGTAGAAAGTCAGAATGTTGACATTTCAATATACAGCATATATCCTTTGTACTGCACCGTACAAACGGATTCAAATGGCTATTTTGTTTTGAATTTAACACAGTCAGAATACTTTGCAAACTTGAGAAATTCTGCGAGCGGGTTTTACGAGGGTTCTCTAGAGGGAATATCACACTATTCATGGAGGGGAACAGCTTCGCATGTAAATGCAGAATTGGAAATCACATGTGACGATGCATCATATTCTTATCCAGTTGCCCAACTCATTGGTGTCTCTGCAAGGCAAATTGTTGGCAATAGACTTTATGATCGTTCCAGTGGTCAGTGGCTTGCATTTCATTAATTTGCCTTTTGGGCATGCGTTTCAAAACTGAAATACGCATAAAAAGTGAATTGTTCGGCAGAACAAAAGTGAAATGCTTACAAATTGACTTTTTCATCAAGAATGCGAGCGAAACTTGTAATGGTTTCGCTCGCATTCAACTTTCTCAAAGATACAATCTCAAATTACGGGCAATCAAAATAAGCCCATCTGAGATTCACTTCTGTAAACCTCGTATGGGCTTTATCATAATCAATCAGTCTGTCTGTTGCCATCAGCTACGCATAATAATCCCAAGGCAAACGCCCGTTTTTAATGCGCTCAAACCCGTTGT
>CAYNCW010000315.1:0-3472 GCA_964395635.1 uncultured Oscillospiraceae bacterium | reverse complement strand
GACCCCTTTGATAAAGAAAAAAATGATATTAAAAAATATGAACATGGGAGAATAAAGATTATATTTGAAGATGCAGGCTTAGAGTTTACGCTCCCTGGAATGGTTACTAACGGGCAGGGAACCTTTCCGGTTGGTGGTGTGGTTTTGCATGTGCCGAATAGTGGCAACAGAGCAAAACCACAGGGCAATACGAATGTTGGCCTACCTCCTGTTGGGGATATAATAAGTCCAAGTTATAAAACAGGCGCTTCACACATGATATTTGGACCCAATATTATTACTGAGATTGGGTGGGAAATTAAGCTGGATGATACTAATGACTCGACCATTGGAGAGTTAAAAATGGCAATAGAGGAAGAGAGCTTGAAATTCAATGAATTTTCAATTGCTATGAAAGGCATGAAATTTAAGATTAATAAAGATATGGAGTTTGAAGCTGAATCTAAGTATGGGATATTCACTTTCACCTCTAATGGAGTAGGCAAAGTGACTCTGCCGTCATTTGGAGAAGTTAAGGTAGAGATAAGTGTGTTACATACACCTTGGTTATCATATATTAAGTTTGCTGCAAAGGATGTTTCCAAGTTTACATCACTTGTTTCAGGAGAGCCACTAGACTGTATGCTAGAACATACTATGTTTGTCAAATACATATTTGTTAAACAAAGGCAAAAGCCAATGGAAGGGGCTGCGGCGGCAAGAAAAAACGTTCCCGATTCTATAGTGGAGTGGGAATATATTCTTACAGAACCGTGGATTCCACAAGTAGCCTTTGCTACAGAAGGACGTTACATTAGGAGGATAACGGCGGCTCTGGGAAATTCAGCCCCGCTCTTTGATATCTTAGTTGATACCATAGTGGCTACGATTCTAATTTTGATTACAGCTGTTATTATCTATTATGCTGGAGCTGCTATAGTATCAATTGCCGCTACCAAGCCAGAGGTTACTAATAAGATCATATATCTTGTTGAGGAAGCTGCCAAGAAAGCTGCATAATTTGCGAAACTTTGAGAGGTGATGTATTGAGACGGAATCTATGTGTTGTTATATCGTTATTTTTCATATTTACAGGTTGCTACTATAAGGGTACAATACCGCCAACACAAAACTATTCTGGGAATATCCCGACCCCACCGGAATCGTATAGGGCACTTTCATTAGAGGCACGTTCTCCTATCCTTTATAATACATTTTCTACACCAGGATCAAAATTTATCGCTATTCAAACAGATGGAAGCGCCTGGATGTTGGGAGCACAAGGCAAGGATTCTTATTGGGGAAGTGTTTATGAAGGTCCCTTCACAACACCGGTAAACATAGTAGAGCAAGTGGCTTCCGTTAGCGTAGGAACCTCAAATCGCTTTGTCATTCTCGAAGATAGCACGCTGTGGGGCTGGGGACAAAACCATTCTGGTGGTTTAGGAGACAGCACATTTGAACCCAGACATGAACTTGTAAAAATTCTGGAAAATGTACTGATGGTACAAGCAGGATCCGACAATACTGCAGCTTTGCTAGAGGATGGCAGCTTGTACTACTGGGGCAACTATATATATGGAGATATTAAGGATATATTTGACTCAGAAGGAAGGCTAAGGCATGCCGTTCCGTATCCGGTGCTTGCGCTAGATAAAGTGAAATATTTTGATCTATACGCTGACACGCTGTTAGCTCTTCGTGAAGATAACAGCGTGTGGGGGTGGAGTCTTAATGACGAGGGTCAATTAGGTCTAGGACATAACCGTAAAGTACCAACGCTAGCACCAGTAAAGCTGAAAGAAAACGCACAGAACATGTGGGTGGGGTGGAACAATTGTTATGTACTGGATAATAGCAGTACTTTATGGGGTGCGGGTTACAATGCTTACGGTGCGGTTGGGCTGGCCAGCAAGGATTGGGAAATTACACAATTTTCCGCAATTTTAGATAATGTAGTGGACTTTGCGTGTGGAGCATATCATGCGACTGCCCTAACCGCTGACGGTAGGATGTGGATATGGGGGAATAATAAGCAAGGGCAATTGGGAATTGGAAAAGAAACGGTAGGTCAGGTCAATTATCCGGTATATGTAATGGATGAGGTGGTAAAGGTATATGCATATTCAGAATGTACCGCTGCCATTCGTGATGACGGCACCCTTTGGGTGTGGGGTGAAATCTTTAGCAGTGATATTATGGGACAAAGGTTCACGGAACAGAATGCAGATTTACCTACTAAGATAGCGGATAATGTGCATTCAGTCTATCCGGCATTAAGTGAGCTTTTCTTTTTGAAGCACGATGGCACATTATGGGGGTGGGGAGATAATCGTAATGGACAGTTAGGTGACGGTACATTTAAAAGCAATGGTAAACCGGTGATGATTATGGAAAATGTGCGGTTGCCATATTAATTTGTAAAATATGTTTTATTAACCTAAATGTAAAATGGACGGGAGTGACAAGATGGCCTGGTATATGATAGAAGAAGTGAAAATTGACGGAGAATATCCAGTAAATAAAATCTTAGAGCTATCTATGGATATTGGTGTAAACCGTCATGGATTTCTTACTTATGGCGGCCTTGTTTCTGAAGATACTGCAAATAAATATATTCAAAAAAGTGCGGATATGCAAATTGTAAAGGTTTATTTGCGCGGAGAATTAGAATTTTGTGGCTATCCGCACCAAATCGCTACTGAGCATCATAATGAACACTGTTATCTTCGCGTCACTCTTGTTACTAGCAGTCAACTTATGGATGTTAAGTCAAGTAAACGTTTTTTTCAATATAGAAGGAGTACCTTTGAGAATGTCCTTACAGAAGCTTATACAGATTCAGGAACCGGAAGCCTCATAGCTATTCGCGGAAACAAAACAATTAGGAATCCAATATTGCAGTATCAAGAAACGGACTGGCAGTTTACCCTTCGTATGGCAGGCAGGCTTGGCACAATAGTTATTCCTAATGTAATATCAGTAGAGCCGCAGGTTACACTGGGAATTCCCAAACGTCAGACAATAAATGAAAACAACAACATTATATACGGAGTATCACGCAATTCTAGCGATTATAGACGTAAATACTCTACAGAAAACCGTCTTGACGGGACAATAACTGGACACAATCACTACCACTTGCAGGACGTAAACAGATATACACTATACGACCATCTAAGTTATCATGATTTTCTATGTTACAAAATGATAAGTGATAATTTCTATAAACTTGGTGATGGCGTAAAAGTTTCTGGCGATATTTTTACCGTAATGCAAAAAAGTTTTGTTTATGAGAAAGGTCAGATTGAGGAAAAATATACGTTAGGGCATGAACAGGATTTTGCTATACCATTCCACCATAACAAGGAAATAGCGGGTTTGGAGCTTGAAGGCACGGTGCTTAGTCGTTCTGGTCAAGATTTATTAGTACTTCTCGATATTGATGCCGAACGTCGAGACAACGGTCAAACATGGTTTAGCTATTCCCCTG
>CAYNCW010000314.1:0-3477 GCA_964395635.1 uncultured Oscillospiraceae bacterium | reverse complement strand
GCTACTTTGACTACCTTGCCGGACTGCCCGACCTTGTGCTTTTAATGGACGAATCTCACCACTACCGAGCAGACCGTGGCATGGCAGTCATCAACGAGCTTGCTCCCCTATTGGGCTTGGAGCTGACGGCAACACCGCAAGTTGAAACCTCAAAGGGTGCTATTAAGTTTAAGAATGTGGTGTATGAATACAGCTTGGCGAGAGCGATTGCGGACGGTTATGTAAAAGAGCCTGCCGCCGCCACTCGCCGCGCCTTTGACACGCACAAATACACGCCGGAGGAAATAGACCGTATCAAGCTCATTGACGGAATCCGTATCCACCGCAACACCAAAGCCGAGCTTGAAATGTACGCCGAAAATGAGGGGGTACGCCCCGTCAAGCCATTTGTATTGGTGGTCTGCCGGGACACAACCCACGCCGCCGAGGTTAAGGAGTACCTTTGCTCCGGTGAGTTTTATGACGGCTACTACACCGACAAGGTAATAGAGCTTCACTCGGCGCAGAAAGGCAGTGAAAAGGACGAGAACATTCAACAGCTATTGTCCTTAGAAGCTGACCACAACATCATAGAAATTGTAATCCATGTCAATATGCTCAAAGAGGGTTGGGATGTAACCAACCTCTACACGATAATCCCTTTGCGCACGGCTACCTCTCTGACCCTGCGTGAACAAACCATCGGGCGTGGCTTGCGCCTGCCTTATGGCAAGCGTACCGGCAATCCGGCTGTTGACCGGCTCACCATTGTAGCTCACGACCGCTTTGATGAGATTATCAAGGCCGCCAATGACGAGAACTCTATTATCCGCAAGGAAAATGTCATTGTCATTGAAGATGATGATGATATGGGCAGAGAAAAAGAGGTTGTGCGCCCCAAAACCGTCTTTGACGAGTTTATAGAGCAGAAAGAGCGTAACCTACGATATGCCCGAAGTGAGGAAAAGAAACAGGCTATCACCGATGACATCGAAACCGCAAAGGCGGTCGGTCTGGCAATAGACGAGATTCTGTCTAAACCAGTCAATATCGTTGTGCCTGTCGCACCACCCAAAACGGAAACCGCCCCCGCCGAAGCTCCGCAAGAGCGGACACCGGAAGCCGTGCTTATCACCCCTGCGCCGCAAGCCGATGTTATTAGTAAGGTAATCACCACAAGGGATTTATCCCGCCCGGAGGTGGTGGAGCTTATTCGTGAAAAGGCAAAACAGCACCTTGAGGTGGGCGGTCAGCTTGCTCTTGACACCGCAAGCCTTGAAAAGCGGATAGAAACCGCCATAGCACCGCTCATTGAGCAGAAAATCCGCTTTACCATCGACATCCCCGATATTGTGGTTATCCGCAGGGCAACACAATCACGCACATTCCGAGATTTTGACCTTGATACACGGTATATGCTACCGTTCACCCTGCCGTCCGATGAAATCCTTATTGAGAGCCTGCAAGGGAATCAGACCACCACGCTTAAAGGTGAGAATACCGTGACCCTGCCCGACACGCCGGAGAACATCGTATTAGGCGCAATCACCGACCTTGACCCCGGCATACCCCTTGCGCCGAATATGGAGCTTTTCTACAAGCTCATCGGTCAGCTTCTTGCCTTTGTGGGTAGGGGCAAGGGTGAAAGCGACCTTGCAAAGCAGGTGCTGTACTACAAAAATGACTTTGCCAAGCTGATTTTGGATCAGATGAAGCGGAATGTGGCTCTATCTGATCCGCAGTTTGATGTGAAGCTCATTAAGGCGGTTTCGCCCATTTTACAGCAGGACTACACCAAATTCAAAGAGGACGAGATAGTACGATTCACCGCCAACATTCCGGCTTATGAGATAAAAAAGAAGGTGGTCGGCCACTTTGCGAAAGCCTGCCACACTGCGTATAAGTTTGATTCCGTGCCGGAGCATATCTTCTCGATTGTGCTGGAGCGTTCCGAGAATGTGGAGAAGTGGCTGCGACCAGCGACCGGGCAATTCAAAATCCATTGGCAGGGCGCACACCTCTACGAGCCGGACTTTGTGGTGGAAACCACCGACACCATTTACATTGTTGAGATTAAGGACGGCAGGCGCACCGGCGATGACGAGGTGAAAGCCAAGGCAAAGGCGGCAAGGGCATATTGTGAGAATGTCAACACTCTATTCGCCGGGACTGGCAGAAAGCAGTGGAAGTATATGCTACTCTTGGATAGTGAGATGCAGCGGTCAACTTCGTTTGCGCACTTGGAGCGCGAGGTCGAGTGGTGGAGTATTGAGTGAGTATGATGTTTGAAGATTCTTTTACAGTCACCAATTATCCCATAACATTGGAATCATCCATGCTAAGAAGGATAATTTTGAAAACAAAATCTACGCCTACATCCATGTACTAAACAGCTCAAAAACAACTTGATGCACTCGCACCGCACCATTCAACCTATCCCGAAGCAGTTTTAAATCGACAATCAATCGGGCAAGGATTTTGACCATCCAGCGTACAAAAAGCGCTTGATATGGCTCTGAACGAGCGCTATACTAATTGTGTAGTATATTTACTCATTGGGACGCAACTACAAGGAACTCATTGAGCAATTGTGGGTAATGAATAAAAACAAAAATGCCGATATCTGATTATAGACATGGCGCTAACTAACATCACCTATGGTAAGGATTTACTCGGCGCGTCCACCACGACTCACTTTGCATGTCATGACCTTGGCGCTTGTGGAAAAGCGCTGAGATGGACACCGCAACCATATGGATCACAGCGGTATGTAACGCACAGCTACAAGAGGTATCAAGCAATTTTTACAAATGCCATAAGGTAATTAAAAAATATCAAATAGTGATCATGACAGGGAGCAATAAACTACTTCCTAAATGATACAGGTAAGCCCCCTATGTTATGAAAACGACATAGGGGGCTTTTTGCTTTTATTCAAAAATCAAAGACCAAACGAGGGATACATTATGAGTCACATATGGAGATACTTCAAGAGATACATAAATATACCACTAAGAATTCCATTTCATAAAATAAAATTAAAAATATTGTCGAAAAAGAACAGCTTCTCCAATCACATGGGGAGCTGTTCTTTTTATGTTCGACAAATTTCTATGATTTATTTCAATTAAGCCCACTAACACACAGGGCAAGACGGCCCAAAACAACAAATTTTGCGGCTGTGTGTCCGTGGACCTTTTTATTTATAAGACAAGCTCAAGGTCTAATAACCGTATCGGGATAGCCGCATTTTAGGAGTGATAAAAATGCAGATTATCCCATTTTTATTATTATACCCCAAATTTTATACGGTTATACATGAAATAGGCAAGTTACCCCTTAAAAAAGTTTTCGGCACAATTCGCAAAGTGGACAAGCCTATAAGCCGCTGCCGTTCTCCACCTCTGTTTTTCGTTTTTGGCTATTCAAAAAAACGAAAAATGAGGAGGACGGCATTATGCCAAGACCAAGAACAAAGGCCGAGGATATTAGAAATCC
>CAYNCW010000313.1:0-3497 GCA_964395635.1 uncultured Oscillospiraceae bacterium | reverse complement strand
AAAGTAAAGGGGTTTTGATCAATCAAAACCCCTTTACTTTATCAAGCTACTGAAATTAATATGCTGACGCCTGTTCGCCAGCCAGTTTGCCCAGTACCAAAGCTTGCAGCAAACCATTACCAGACATATATCCGGGTCCGCCAGTGCTAGAGAAGCCTTCGGTTACACCGCCGCCGGCATACAAACCTGGGATGGCACTACCATCGTTTTTCAGCACACGGTTGTTAAGGTCAATCACAAGACCGCCCTGGGTATGACGAAAATCTCCTGTTACTTTAACTGCATAGTAAGGTGCCTCAAAGGATTGGGGCAGAGAGGTGCGGTTTAGATAATCTTCACCGTTTGCAATACCTTCTTGATAGCGGTCAAGCTCTGTTTGCAAAGTAGCTGCATTTAATCCGGTGGCAGATGCCAATTCTTCCACTGTATTCCCTTGAATAAGAATGCCGGCTTCTTTCCATGCATTTATTGTGGTTTCTTGTGCATTTGCTATTTTCGCATCGAATATCATCCAAGCATAGGCATCTTTTTGATTGACTATAGCAGCAGCGAGATTTGAGTAACCGGTTCGTTCATCCAAAAACCGACGAGAATCGCTGTTTACCAAAATACCGCCTTTATCAAGCATTGTTTGACCCAAAGATTTTTTGGTCTCAAAGCTAATTGGCGCATATCCTTGATAAGCACTCATATTGCGCACTTCAGCACCAATTGCTTGCGCCCAAAGGATACCTTCACCAGTGGCACCAGGAGCGACTAGGGGATAGGCGTTGGCAATAGAAGGAACGTATTTTTCCACCATTTCACGGTTGGCACCAAATCCACTGGTAGCCAGCACAACAGCCCGACCTTTTACAACCAAATCACCTTGAGCTTTATTGGTTGCAGTAACACCCACAACATCACCATTATCATTGGTCACCAACCCGGTTCCCGCGGTATCCAACATCACTGTGATGTTATTATTTTTTTCTATTTCAGCACTCAGGGCCTTAATGATGCCCGCGCCACCTTCTGGGGCAACGTGCATACGATAGACTGTTTGTCCATAATACAGAATGCTGGTTTCCAGATCCCAAGCAATACCTTTGGTTTCTGACCATTCAATAAAGCTTTTGGAATTGTTGGCAACCATTTCCACCAAATCTTTTCGTTGGCTATAATTGCCGGGACGCAAAATATCAGTGGAGAGAGCTTGGGGTGTATCAACAATATTTAAAGCCTCTTGTTGCTTGGTTCCTGCTGCTGGTACTTTACCGGCAGACATACCGGTAGCACCACCCAAATACCCCATTTTTTCTAAAACAACTACCTTTTTACCTTGTTCTGCAGCAGATAAAGCTGCTACCAAGCCTGTACCGCCGCCACCTACCACCACTATATCGGTTTCAATAACAGTAGCATCGGTAGATTCAGTTGTGGAAGATGCCGCTTCTGAAGAGCTTGCACCTTCGGATGCAGATGTTGAGGAAGAACTCGCCCCCGATTGATTGTTGTTACAACCAGCTGCAGTAGCCAAAAGTAAACAGGATAGTAGAATACTTGCTAAAGATCTTTTCACTAAATTTGCCCCCTTAAATTTCAATTGAAAAAACGCAATTGTTCGTTTCTCCAACATTACGATTATAGCTGATTTATGGCAAAAAGGCAAGATATATTTTTAACAAATGAGATATTGCTGATAAAAGCACGCTATTGTATAGGGGATGCAAAGAAACATAGAAACTATATACCATAAATTAAAAACTAATCAAAAAACACAAATTAATTACTATTCAAAAATTCAGTATGAATAAACAGGCCTACTCATACTATGGAACCTATACGACAAGCTCAGGGAGTTAGAGGTAGAAAAGGCTGTAATCATTAGGATGTACGAGGACATGAAGCTAAAGAGCCAAATTTCACTAAATAAAAATTTAGTGAAATTAAGGGGAGTGCATTTTTATAGGATGACCCAAGATTCAATACGCCCATTCTTCAAGTAACGGCAGTATACCTCCGATATCTATAAGCGGCCCGGTGATCAAGCTGTGTATCTGCACATTCCTTTGGGCACAGAACGCTTCTATTGCTTCATGGTCTCGGTGAGTTCTTATCTCTCCACAAAACACCAACGTGCCTTTATCCAGCAATCCGCTACATCCGCCGATAAAACCGTAGTTATAGCCGGGGAGCGAAATATCTCCCGGGCTTATTAATAGCACCTGAATATCATGCTGCTTCGCTATCTTGGCTGTAGTTGCATCGGATGTGATAATGCTTTGTTCATCTACTATGCATGTGGTGCATTTGGCATAGCCCTGGGAAAGGTTTACCATTTCCCCACCTTGGAATTGATAATGATTTAACAATTCCAAGGCTAGGTATTCTATCTTTCCAAACAGCTTGTTCTGAAGACGAAAACAGTTTAAGGCAGTATCCTGTGGGTATTTGGTTTGTAATGGTTTG
The DNA here is from genome assembly GCA_964395635.1 of uncultured Oscillospiraceae bacterium. GTDB lineage: Bacteria > Bacillota > Clostridia > Oscillospirales > Ruminococcaceae > WRAV01. Next base: position 1,046 of record CAYNCW010000313.1, on the reverse strand, counting down.
CTGATGGTGGAGACAGAAAACCCACGATGAATGAGCTGTTCTTTCAGGAGTGTATCCTCCTGCGCAAGCAGCACCCTCTCCCCCCCCAGATGATGGAGCAGTAAATCAGCATGAGTTTGTGTGGGTTCAGATAGCTCTTTGTTTGGTGCACATTCCAACACCGCTATCCCTAAGCCTTCCAGTGTTTTTTTTATGTATGGCTGCCCTGCGCCAATGGCGCACAGACAGACCTTTCCTTTGGGGATATGAGGCATATCTAATGGTTTTATCATGATTTTCACTCACACCTTAATGCATCTACCGGATTGAGCTTAGAGGCCACCGATGCAGGATAAACGCCAAATATAACCCCAACAAGAACCGAAAATAAGATACAAAAAGAGATCAAACCCGGGTTGAGGCAGATGGGCATACCAGTGGGCAGACAGCCGATTACAACCAACGCGATGCCAATAGTTGTACCTATTATACTGCCGATTAGGGAGATGGTAAAGGCTTCAATTAAAAACTCAAACAGAATGTTGGCTTGATTAGCGCCAATGGATTTTTTTATACCGATTTCCCTGGTTCGTTCGTTTACCGAAACAAGCATGACAGTCATGATACTGAGACCGGCGACTATTAAAGATATTCCTGCAATAGCGGACAAGATAACAGTGACAATATCCAAAACACCATTAAGCTTTTGTTTTTGCCCCTGCATGTTTTCTGCCTTAAAACCGGAGCGGATCCCGGATATTTGGCTGATAATGGATACCAGCTGAGAACCGGCCACATCTTCATCAACCCCGGGACGTACCTTTACGGCGATTTGGTCATAGGTTTCCTTATTGAGAAGCTCCTGCATGGTGGAATAAGGCAGATAGACAAAGGATGGTATAAAATTGCCCATTAATCCTTGCAGCATGTTGCCGCCGGATGCCACCACCCCAACAACCTCGAACTCCTCTGTGCCAGACAAAAACTGTAGAGACAACGTTTTACCTACAATATTTTCCCGTTTATAATAAGCCCGCAATTTAAGCACTGCCAGTCAACGTCAAATG
>CAYNCW010000312.1:0-3501 GCA_964395635.1 uncultured Oscillospiraceae bacterium | reverse complement strand
AGATAAGGTGAACAATGAGTTGGAGGTATTGAAAAAACTTGATAACGAGTTTAAAGGACTTCTAACAACTTTAGATGGGACGCTCCTAACGGCTGAAGGCAAGAAAACGCTGGAAAACATAAACAATGCATATACCAACCAATACTTACCCACTCTGGCAAAACTGGAACAAAACGCAAAAAATAATCAAGACCAACAAATGCTGCAAACCTTGACTGAACTGTTGCCTGTTACCGACGCAGTGACTACCGCTTGCCACAATTTATCCGAAATAGCGGTGAAAACTTCCAACGATACCAATAACGCGGACACTTCCACAGCAATTATGATGACAGTGGTGATGTCATTCATGACTTTGGTTGCGGTGGGTGGCGCAGTGTTCCTTGGTTTGTACAATTCTAAGTTGATTGCTGCACCTATTTCTACCATGGTAAAAGAAGCTGAAAAGCTTGCCTTGGGTGATATGGATGTTAATCTAAAGGCAAACTCCAAGGATGAAATTGGCACACTGGCAGGGACTTTGCAACGTGTTATCGAAGGCATGGCTGTGCAGGAGAAACTGGTTATAAAAATGGCCGAAGGCAACTACAATATCTCCTTCCCTGTTCGCTCCCCCAAAGATAATGTAAACATTGCTCTAAACAAGGCTGTGGATTCTGACAACAACTGGCTCAGTCAAATCCGCAAGTCTTCCAAAGAAGTGGAGGCCGGTTCCCAGCAAATTTCCCAGGGCGCACAAGGCTTGGCATCCGGTTCCAGTCAACAGGCAGCCAATATTGAAAAGTTCTCCATAGCCCTTGCCGAGGTTTTGCATGAAGCACAGCGCAATGCACAAAGCGCACAAAACGCCCTGTTGTCTACCCAACGGTCCAGCGATCTGATGAGCGAAACCACACAGTATATGGGCCAGATGATGTCTGCCATGAACAGCATAAATGAAAGCTCCCACAATGTTGCCAAGGTTATCAAGGTAATCGAGGATATTGCATTCCAAACCAATATTTTGGCGCTGAATGCCGCTGTGGAAGCTGCACGTGCCGGCCAGCATGGCAAAGGCTTTGCAGTTGTGGCTGATGAAGTGCGTAACCTTGCGGCCAAATCTGCCGCCGCTGCTCAAGAAACCACCGCTTTAATAGAGGGCAGCACCCAACGTGTTGGTGAAGGAAACCAAATCGTGGAAAAAACCAATGCCAGCATGGGCGCTATGGCGGAGTGTGCAGCAGAAACGCTCCAGCTGGTGCAGGAAATTGCCACTGCTTCCACCAACCAAACCAATGCTATCACCGATATTAACCGCGGCATCGAAGAGATTTCCTCTGTTGTCCAAGCGAACTCCGCTACTGCCCAGCAGTCGGCTGCGGCTTCGGAAGAAATGTCTGCTCAGGCTGTGGTTATGGCCAACATTGTTGCCAACTTCCAGCTGAAAGAGGATGTGGGTACCTGGTCTGGAGGAGCGGATACGCTTCCCCCTTACACCAAAGTATCAGAAAACGGTTTTAGTATGGGAAATGATAAGTACTAACCATTGGCCAAAGCTGTGAGATATCTAATAAAAGGAGCAGGCACTTTTACAGATGTAAAGTGCCTGCTCCTTTTTTCTATCCAATCTTCTATCCAAAAATACGCTTTTGTATATCCTTACCGGCAGGGGTAGCGGCGATGCCACCCAATGCGGTTTCCTTCAGCTGCATAGGCAGCATACGGCCCACCTTATACATGGCCTCCACCATTTCATCTGGAGGAATTATGCACTGCATCCCGGCCAGCGCCATGTCGGCGCTGATAAGGGCATTAACTGCTTGGGAAGCATTGCGCTGGGCGCAAGGTACTTGCACCAACCCCGCTATAGGATCGCAGATTAGCCCCATTACATTCATCAAAGCAAAACAGCTGGCGTTGACAGCCTCTTGGTTGGTTCCACCTGCCATTTGGGCCGCCGCCGCCGCTGCCATAGCCGCTGCTACGCCACATTCTGCCTGACAACCACCTTCCGCACCGGAGACGGTGGCATTCTTGGTTATTATCGCCCCAATGCCCGAAGCAGTGAGTAATCCCTCCAAGATAGCTCGGTGGCTTAGGGTATACCGTTCCCCCATGGTGATGAGTACCGCCGGAAGAATGCCACAGGCACCTGCAGTGGGTGCAGCACAAATTTTACCCATTGCCGCATTCACTTCGCTACTGGACAATGCCCTTGCCATCAGCAGGTTAATCATCTCGCCGCAGATGCCGCCCCTCTGGCGGGTATAGTGGTGGTGGGTGCTGGCAATGCCTTCAATAAGGCCACCGGCAGTGGTTAATCGCTCATCCAAAGCCCGAGAAGCTGATGCGGTCATTACCTGATACCGCTTGTCCAACAGCGCGAAAACTTCATCTTCTTCTTTCCCGGAGAGCTTACATTCATTCTCCAAGATAATCTGCCATAAAGGAACCTGCCTCTGCTGGGCAAGGTCCAGTAATTCTTGCATGTTGTTGTACATCATTACGCCTCCCCGGATAGAATGTTGATGGCCTGTACCGACAAAATATTGGGAATACAGGAAAGCTCCTGCACAACCTTATCCGGTATGGTGTCATCCACTTCAACAACACAAAAAGCTATATCACCTTTGGCTCGTCGGCTCAGCTTCATCACTGCAATATTGATGCCGTGATCCGCAAGTACACCAGTGGCCTTGCTGATCATCCCTTTTTTGTCGTAATGGCTGAACAACAAGGTGGGAGACTGAGCAGTAAATTCCGTGTCAAAATCCCCTATTCGCCGAATGACAATCTGTGCACCACCGATAGAGGAGCCTATAACCTGGGTTGTACTCCCATCGGATGTGGTAAAGGTCATCTTTACCGAGTTTTCGTGGAGGTTGTCCAGGTCAATTTCGTAAAAATCAAAGGTTATCCCCTGTTGTTCTGCCAATAAAAAGGCATCTGCCAATCTTTCGTCATCCTCCGCCAGCCCCAATGCTCCAGCTACCAAAGCACGGTCGGTTCCGTGGCCCTTATAGGTTTTTGCAAAAGAACCGTGTAGTCCAAAAGAGACGTGGGAGAAGGGTTTTGCTGTAATTAACCGCGCTATTCGCGCCAGTCTGGCAGCACCCGCAGTGTGGGAACTGGATGGGCCTATCATAACAGGGCCGGATACCTGAAAGATGCTGATATCCAAGTAATATGCAACTCCTTTTTTATATACTGTTGCTTAAAATATATTCAAAGTACTCGTTTTATTAAGCGTTCCAAGAAAAGCACAGGTTCATACATCCAGTGCCCCCTATATCTTACAGTATACCAAACCCTGAGTAACCTTTTCAAGTAACTTTAATAGCCAATTAAAGCCCCCACACCGCCTGTTATGGCATCTGCAAATTCGCTGGACATATCAACCTTCCAGCCGCCATCCTCTTTGACCAAATATACATACACAGTATTGGTTATATAGGGGACATCCCCTTGCTGCAGTTTTTCGGTTACCAGGCCATACAATTTTTTGTTGTTGCGAAAAATACC
>CAYNCW010000311.1:0-3517 GCA_964395635.1 uncultured Oscillospiraceae bacterium | reverse complement strand
CACAAGTTAGAGGTACAGACGCAACCGGATTTGCCTATAACAGCAGGGGGTATTTAATAACAAAAAAGTTACTCAAAAGCGACTTTTTTAAATGGCTGAGTCGCTTAAACATCCTGTTTAGGCGACTTTTTTACAGAACGTATTCTAGTATTAACGATTTTTTGACTTGACAAAATTGGTAATTGGTGCTATCATGATACACAATTTCATACAGTTGGAGAAAATTATGAATTATACAGCAGTAAAAAACTTTGCATGGCGTTGGTGGAACTCTGTTAAAACAACAGGGTCACTTTGCCGTGCAGAGGAAGCAGTATAATTTAGTGAGTTTATTAACTAAATTATTCCCCCTCGGTTTACGAAAGTGAGCCAAGGGGGATTTTTTTATTGCATTGAAAGGGGTCAGTTTATGTTTAAACCATCGTTAGAAGAAGCAAAGTCCATATCCAGCACTTATGATATCATTCCCATATGTATCGAAATACCATCGGATATGACATCCCCCATAGCAGTGCTCAAAACACTTAAATCCATTTCAAGCCACTGTTTTTTACTGGAGAGCGTAGAAGATGCGAAGCAGTGGGGGCGATATACTTTTTTGGGATACAACCCAACAGTGGAGATTACCTGCACAAACGGAGAACTTACCATTAAAGGCAATAATGGTTGTGACAAGCAGGTGGTAGACACGCCAAGCCAGTATATTCGGCAATTGATGAATGGCTTTCGGTCTCCCAAATTGGAATACCTGCCTCCGTTTACAGGTGGACTAGTAGGATACTTTGCTTATGACTATATTAAATACAGCGAGCCAAAGCTGCAGCTTGATGCAAAGGATCAAGAAGGCTTTCAGGACATGGATATGATGCTGTTTGATAAAATCATTGCCTTTGATAATCTTAAGCAAAAACTCTTTATACTGGTAAATATCAATGTGAAAAACCTAGAAGAAAACTATTTTCAGGCTACACAGGAGATTCAGCGCATTTATACTCTCATTAAAACCCCACCGCCCGAAGTCCAGTATATGGGCAAGCTACAATCAGAATTTACACCCTTATTTACCCAAGAGGAATACTGCAAGATGGTGGAAAAAGCAAAAGCCTACATCTTTGAAGGGGATATATTTCAGGTTGTTCTCTCCAATCGCTTGGAAGCAAAATTTGAGGGCAGTCTGCTGGATACCTACAGAATCATGCGCATGACAAACCCATCGCCATATATGTTCTACTTTGGCAGCGATACCATGGAAATGGCTGGAGCATCCCCCGAAACGCTGGTAAAGCTACAAGACGGCATATTGTATACCTTTCCCCTTGCCGGCACACGCAAAAGGGGAGAGACACCACAACAGGATGATGATCTGCAAACAGAGCTATTGTCTGATCAAAAGGAACTTGCCGAGCACAATATGCTTGTCGATTTGGGCAGAAACGATCTGGGGAAAATCAGCAAGTTTGGTAGTGTGGCAGTAGAAAACTACAAATCGGTACTTAAGTTCTCTCATGTCATGCATATGGGCTCGACTGTAAAGGGTGAAATCGCAGATGGCTTTTCGGCGATAGATGCCATCCAAGCAGTACTTCCTGCAGGAACCCTTTCAGGTGCCCCCAAAATCAGAGCCTGCGAGATTATCAATAAGCTGGAAAACAACAAGCGCGGTGTGTATGGCGGGGCAGTGGGATATATCGATTTTAATGGCAATATGGATACCTGTATCGCCATTCGTCTGGTATTTAAGAAAAACGGAAAGGTGTTTGTACGTTCCGGTGCAGGAATCGTTGCCGATAGCATACCCCACAATGAGTACGAGGAATGCATTAATAAAGCAAAGGCAGTAATGGAGGCATTACAAAAAGCCAATGGAGGGATTGGATAAATGATCGTACTTATCGATAATTACGACAGCTTTTCTTACAATTTATATCAACTGGTAGGCGCTATCAACCCCGATATCCAGGTGATACGCAACGATGAAATGACTGTTGCAGAGATACAGAGCCTTGCACCCACCCATATCCTTTTATCTCCCGGACCAGGCAAACCCAGCGATGCAGGAATCTGTATTGATATTGTAAAAAAACTTGGCCCAAGCATTCCTATCTTAGGGGTGTGCCTTGGGCATCAGGCTATCTATGAGGCATTTGGGGGTACAGTCTCATATGCTCCACAGCTTATGCATGGCAAACAGTCAAAGGCGCTTCTTACGCTAAGCTGCCCCCTATTTAAAGGCGTTTCGGGAGTGATTGATGTGGCAAGGTATCATTCGTTAATCGGGGTAAAAGAAACCTTGCCGGAAGAGCTTACCGTCACCGCAACTACTATTGACGGCGAGATTATGGCAATTGCACATAAAACCTATCCTATATTTGGCTTGCAATTTCACCCAGAATCTATACTTACAAACAGTGGCGATATCATACTCAGAAATTTTTTGGAGGTTTCCCATGATTAAGGAAGCGATTATAAAACTATCCAAACGAGAAGATTTATCCTATCAAGAAGCTGTTGATGTGATGAATGAAATTATGAGCGGAAAAGCAAGCGAAGTGCAAATTGCATCTTACTTAACGGCACTCTCTTTAAAGGGGGAAACCATCGATGAAATTACAGCTTGCGCTGCTGGTATGCGCAATCACTGTGTAAAGCTTCTTCACGAGCAAGATGTATTGGAAATCGTAGGGACAGGTGGGGATCATTCCAGCAGCTTTAATATTTCCACCACCGCTGCACTTTTGGTTTCTGCGGCCGGGATCCCTGTAGCAAAACACGGCAACCGTTCAGCTTCAAGTAAATGTGGCTCTGCGGATGTTTTAGAGGCATTGGGGGTGAATATCAATATTTCGGCTCAGGCTAGTGCAAAGCTTCTGGAGGAGATTGGTATCTGTTTTATGTTTGCACAAAACTATCATATTGCTATGAAATATGTTGCACCTGTGCGTAGAGAACTGGGTATCCGCACAGTGTTTAACATTATCGGGCCTCTCTCCAATCCGGCAGGTGCCAAAATGGAGCTGTTAGGCGTATATGAGGAAGCCCTTGTGGAACCTATTGCCAAGGTGCTGGCCAACCTAGGAGTACAAAATGCCATGGTGGTTTATGGTAAGGATGGCCTGGACGAAATCTCTCTTTCTGCCCCCACCGTTGTCTGCGAGGTGAAACGTGGTTGGGTGAAATCCTATGAGATAACCCCAGAACAGTTTGGTTTTTCCCGCTGTGATAAAAGCCAACTTGTAGGCGAAACAGCTTCTGAAAATGCCCAGATAATCAAAGAGCTCCTAAACGGCAAAAAGGGTGCAAAGCGCGATGCCGCCATCTTAAATGCCGCCGCCGCATTGTATGTTGCCAAAGAAATAACCCTGGAGGATGCTATACAGGAAATTACCTATATAATAGACAGCGGAAAGGCCCTTGAGCAGCTGTCTGCATTTATAAAGCGCTCAAATGAGGTGGAATGATGTTTCTTGAGAAAATCGTAAAAACAACCCAAAACCGCGTAAAACAGATACAAGATACC
>CAYNCW010000310.1:0-3550 GCA_964395635.1 uncultured Oscillospiraceae bacterium | reverse complement strand
ATAGTGTAGATGCAAAATAGTTTAAAACAACAACGCTCCTTAAAGCAGATGCCAAAATAGCAAAGGCACAGATGAATTTGCCAATCCACCTGTGCCTTTTTCGTTGTTGTAGGCTATTTTGCCTGTTTTACTTTTTCCAGAATGGTGGTAAAGTCCGGTTGGTCGGTGACTTCTGGCACATATTCCACGTGGGTAACTTTATTGCTGCTGTCAACAACAAACACAGCCCGGGCCAGCAACCCCAGCTCCTGAATATAGCAGCCGGTAACGTTGCCAAAACTGCGATCCTTATAGTCTGAAACGGTTTGTACCTTTTCTACCCCCGCTGCACCACACCACCGGGATTGCGCAAAAGGCAGATCCATTGAAACAACCCATATGGTTACATTGTTCAGCTGAGCTGCTTGTTGGTTAAAGGTACGCACCTCTGAGTCACACACCGGGGTATCCAAAGATGGAACCGCTACAAACACCCGCACACCGCTGGTATCCGCCAGGGTAACCGGGGCCAAATTCTTATCGGTAACCATAAAGTTGGGCATTGTATCCCCCACCTTAAGCTGTATTCCCGCCAAGGTTAAAGGATTGCCTTGAAATGTAACTTTCATAACTAGGATTACACAGGCGTTTGCCTGGTAATCACACCTCCCTTTTTGTATTTAATTTGCCTATCTACTCCACTGGGAACTCATTAGATAGATTGGTAATATAGTCAGCAGCACCCAGAGCAGCAACTGCACCATCTGCCGCAGCTGTAATAATCTGCCGAACTGTTTTGGTACGTGTATCTCCGGCTACAAATACACCGGGCAAGTTGGTTTTACAGTCCTCCCCCGCAACAATATAGCCGGTATCGTCAATGGTTACCTGATGGGCAAAAACCCGGTTGTCCGGCACCGATCCAATGGCGATAAACACCCCGTCAATGGCCATGGTTTGTTTAGAGGAGCTACTTATATTCTGAATGCCGATCTCCTTGACCATGGTATCCCCTGTAATCTCAGTGACAGCTGCACCGGTTATAAAGGTGACATTTGGCTTAGATCTGGCCAACTCCAGCGCGTGTTTTTCTGCGCGAAATTCCTCTCTGCGATGGATACAATACACCTTTTTACATAATCCGGATAAGAGTATAACATCCTCAATGGCAGTGTTGCCACCCCCAATCACAGCAACCTGTTTTCCCTTATAAAAAGCACCGTCACAGGTGGCACAATAGGAAACGCCCCGGCCGGTAAAGGCTTCTTCTCCCGGACAATCCAGCATGCGAGGTTTTGCACCGGTGGCTATAATAACGGTTTTTGCAGTTTTTTCTTGGTTGGAAGTACGGATCTTTTTTATATTTCCCGCTAAATCCACCTCTTTGATGGATTGGTATACCATCTTTGCACCAAGATCCTGGGCCTGTTTATACAATGCACTGGCAAAGTCTGCGCCGGATACGCCAGGCATACCAGGATAGTTTTCGATGGAGGTTGTTGTAATAATTTGCCCACCATAAATGGTTTGTTCAATAACCTCCACCTGCAATCCAGCCCGTACTGCGTAAATTGCTGCCGTTAACCCGGCTGTTCCTGCCCCTACAATTAATACATCAGTCATGAAAACCCTCTCCATCCCTTCTGTCATGTTTTTTCCCAAACCCAAATTAGTTTACCCCGAAAGGCAATCACTAACCGCTGAAGCAAGCTATTTTTACCTACTTAAAACAATTATACCTAACATAAATTGCAAATCTATGGTATACTATATGCATAGCAATTTTTATGCCAAAGGAGAAACCCTGCATGAGACCAATTGATTCCACTGTTGGAGAAATACGGCGCAAGGTATTTACTGAAGTTGCCAGACTCGCCTATGAAGGCGGAGACTATTCTCGTATAGAAGAACTGCCTTATCGAATTATACCGGGAGTGGTGGCAAAATACCGGGAATCCATTTTTTTGGAGCGGGCTATTGTTGGAGAACGTCTGCGCCTTGCCATCGGTTTGCCGCTGCGGCCAATTGATGAACACGCTCCGCTATCTATGAACATCAACGAAAGTGCCATTGACGAAAAGTACTATGACCCACCACTGGTTAACATTATAAAGTTTGCTTGCAACGCTTGCCCTAATAAGGTTGTGGTTTCGGATTGTTGCCAAGGTTGTCTGGCCCACCCCTGTACAGAGGTCTGCCCCACCGATGCTGTTTCAATCCATGAAAACGGCAAATCCCACATTGATCAGGATAAGTGCATTAAATGCGGTCGTTGTGTAGACGCCTGCCCCTATAACGCCATTGTAAAAATGCAGCGTCCTTGTGCCGCTGCCTGTGGCGTAGATGCCATTGAAAGCGATGAAAATGACCTTGCAGAAATCAACTATGACAAATGCGTTTCCTGTGGTATGTGTATTGTCAACTGTCCTTTTGGCGCAATTTCGGACAAGGGTCAGATTTTCCAGTTGATTCACGCCATCAAAAAAGGGGAAAAGGTGATAGCCATAGTGGCTCCTTCCTTTGTGGGCCAGTTTGGTCCCCATATCACACCGGAAAAACTCACCGCCGCCATGAAGCTGCTTGGTTTTAACGATGTGGTGGAGGTTGCTATCGGCGCAGACCTGTGCGCAATAGAAGAAGCCAAAGACTTTATGCGGGAAGTGCCGGAACACCAGCCCTTTATGGCCACCTCCTGCTGCCCGGCATGGTCGGTGTTGGCCAAAAAGCAGTTTCCACAATTGGCACCCTACGTTTCTATGGCCATGACCCCCATGGTGCTGACTGCACGACTGCAGAAAAAGGAGCACCCAGATAGCAAAATTGTCTTTGTTGGCCCTTGTGCTGCCAAAAAACTGGAAGCCAGCCGCCGCACCATACGCAGCAACGTGGATTTTGTGCTCACTTTTGAAGAGTTAATGGGGCTGTTTGCCGCAAAGAACATTGACCTGGAATCAGTGGAAGGCAACGACCCTCTGGAAGAAGCTACCGGTGCCGGACGTGGATTTGCTGTTGGTGGCGGCGTTGCCAGCGCAGTGGTGGAAGCCATTAAAAAACTGGATCCCGACAGAGAGGTAAAGGTGGCCTGTGCCGAAGATCTGCGGGAATGTAAAAAAATGCTTACTTTGGCCAATGCCGGCAAATATAACGGCTATCTGTTAGAGGGTATGGCTTGCCCCGGTGGCTGTGTGGCCGGTACCGGCACCATTCAGTCCTCTAAGAAAACAGCAGCACTGGTAGCAAAATTCAAAAAGGAAGCCCAAACACAAAATCCGCTGGATTCCAAGTATGAAATAAATTTGAGTATGCTCAATGATTAAGCCGTACCCATAAGCAAAAACAAAGTAGAATCCTGGATACTGCCATCCTGAAATGGATTAAAAAATGGCACAGAGCTGTATGTTGCTGCTTTTGCAGCCGCCACAGCTCTGTGTTTTTCTGTTTATACCAGCACAGCTCGCTTCTTCTGGCAGCGTTAGGCAAGAATACTCAATTGCACACCGAAGGGCGTTACATTAGTTCAAACACAAGCTCCGAGTAGGCAGCTGGATCTTCGATGGGCAGTCCTGCAAGG
>CAYNCW010000309.1:0-3562 GCA_964395635.1 uncultured Oscillospiraceae bacterium | reverse complement strand
TGCTTTGCCCCACGGTTCCCGTATTAAAGTTGAGATTCATACCCCCCACGAATTGTTCGATCGCATTCCGACATACTGCACCCGGGTGTTGCAAGATCCGGTTACCAAAAACTTTGTCGTTCAAATCTGGGCCCCCCCTAGCCCTTATCAGTGGAAGGTACCTGATTTTGTACCCAACAAAAAAGAGCCACTGCTGATTTACGAATGCCATGTGGGGATGGCAGGCGAAAAAGCCGATGTCTCCACCTACCTGGAGTTTGCACAAACCGTTCTGCCCAGAGTGCAGCAGCTTGGTTACAACACCATCCAGCTTATGGCCATTATGGAGCACCCCTACTACGGTTCTTTTGGCTACCAGGTCTCCAACTTCTTTGCAGCTTCATCCCGGTTTGGCACCCCTGAAGAGCTCAAGGAGCTGATAGATACCGCCCATGGCATGGGCATTGCTGTGCTGCTGGATATTGTGCATTCTCATGCCGCCCCCAACGAAATGGAAGGGCTGGGACGATTTGACGGTACACAGTACCAATATTTTCACACAGGGGACAAAGGCAAACACCCAGCATGGGGCACCATGCTGTTTGATTATGGAAAACCACAGGTCATACACTTTTTACTTTCCAACATTAAGTTTTGGTTGGAGGAATATCGCTTTGACGGGTTCCGGTTTGATGGCGTTACATCCATGCTCTATCATGATCACGGGCTTGGTGGGGTTTTCGACCAATATCAGAAATATTTCTCACTGAATACCGATACCGAAGCAGTAACCTACCTGCAACTGGCTGCAGAGCTTTCCAAAGAGGTAAACCCCAACTGTATACTCATTGCCGAGGATATGAGCGGTATGCCGGGGATGTGTTTGCCCATTGCCTGGGGCGGCATTGGGTTTGATTACCGTTTGGGTATGGGTATGCCGGACTTCTGGATCAAAACCCTCAAGGAGAAAAGGGACGAGGACTGGTATATGGGTGCTCTTTGGTACGAGCTTTGCCAGCGCCGTCCTCAAGAAAAGGTGGTGGGGTACTGCGAATCCCACGACCAGGCCTTGGTGGGAGACAAAACCATTATCTTTTGGCTGGCGGATAAGGAAATGTATTGGCATATGAACAAGGATGACCACAGCTTGGTCATTGACCGGGCCTTGTCTTTACATAAAATGATCCGTCTAATCACCTGTACCTGTGCCGGAGAAGGGTATCTCAACTTTATGGGCAACGAATTTGGGCACCCAGAGTGGATAGATTTTCCCCGAGAGGGCAACAGCTGGAGCTACCACTATGCCCGGCGGCAATGGAGTCTTGCGGATGACCCTAATTTAAAGTATCGGTATCTGCAGGAATTTGATAGGTATATGATTGCCTTGGCCAAAGCCTGCAGTCGGCCAAAGGGTCCGTTTTGCCTAGTATTGCAGCACCAAGATCACAAGATTCTCGCTTATCGCAAGGGCAACTTTTTGTTTGTGTTCAACTTCCACCCCACCTTGGACTTTACCGCTTCCATACCGGTGGATAGCGATGCCGGTTGGCAGCCTGTGCTGCACACAAACTGGAAAACATTCGGCGGCCACATGCAAGCCTCCCAGGAGGCGGTGCTTCCAAAGCCAGCTGGCGACAGCTTCTGTTTGGAGATCCCCTTGGACAGGCGCTGTGGGGTTGTGTACCGGCTAAAGGCCCCAAGAAAAAAAACCGGCACTGCAAAAGAGAACAGATCCAGTGATACAAACAAAGACTGAGTACTTACATAAAACCGACAGGCTCAGGAAATGGTGCTACCATTTCCTGAGCCTGCCTATAATTATAAAAAACCAAGTGCACTACAAAATACCTTGGGGACTTTACTCGATATCAGTATAACGAGGTAAGTACCGATTATTCCACCACTGTATACAGTTCCGAAGCACCGTCTTTGGCTACATGTTCCTTCACTGTCAAAACCTTTACCTTCAAGGGGCGCTGCCCCAAGGATATTTCTATAATGTCGTTTTCCTTAACATCATAGGAGGCTCTGGCCACCTTGCCATTAACAGTAACACGCTGTGCGTCACAGGCTTCGTTGGCAACAGTTCGCCGCTTAATTAGCCGGGAAACCTTTAAGAATTTGTCCAATCGCATTGCCACAGCTCCTTTGTAAAACATAACTGCCTGCTGAAAAGCCGCCCTGTAAAACAGGGCGGCCAAGCCTTACTATCTACAAGTAATTTATTTCGCTACAGACTCTTTCAGAGCTTTGCCTGCTTTAAAAGAAGGAAGCTTGCTTGCAGGGATTGGCATGGGTTCCTTGGTTCTGGGATTGATTCCCTTTCTGGCTGCTCTGTCCTTCACTTCAAAGGTTCCGAATCCAACCAAAGAAACTTTGTCGCCATTTACCAGCGCTTCGGTGATGGCATCGATAACAGCAGTAACTGCCTTGTCGCTATCCTTTTTGGTGAGATCGGTTTTCTCCGCTACTACACTGATAAGCTCTGCTTTCGTCATAATAAAATACCTCCAAAGTTTAATCAATCTTGTATTTTGCCTCTTGCCAGAGGGTGTTTAATAAATTTATATCTGCTGACTGCATATCTATGTTTTTCTCACGGGCAATAGCCTCAACTCGGGTAAACCTTGCGATGAACTTATCGCAGGACTTGGTGAGACTTTCTTCTGCATCGCAGGACAAGAATCTTGCCACATTCACTGCTGAAAAAAAAACATCTCCCAGCTCTTCCTCTTGTTCAGAAGCATTGCCGCTGGCAATGGCTTGTGCAAGCTCGTCCACCTCGCTGCGCAAATCCCTCATTGCCCAGTGCAGATCCGGATAATCAAAGCCGGTTTTTGCTGCTCTTTTTTGCACCTTTTCGCTCCGCATCAGGGCAGGAAACACCCGTGGTACACTATGCAGGGATTGGGTAGCTGTTTGTTGCTGCTTTTCCGCCTTTTTGATCTCATCCCAGTTTTCCAGCACTTGCCCGCTGGAGTGAACCACTGTGTCTGCAAACACATGGGGATGACGGCGTATCAACTTTTTGCAGATTCCATCACACACTCCGTCAAAATCAAAGGTACCTGATTCCTTTTCCATCTGGGTGTGAAAGACAACCTGTAAAAGCACATCTCCCAATTCTTCTTTTAGCAAGGATATATCTTGGGTATCGATTGCTTCTACCACTTCGTAGGTTTCTTCAATAAAATTTTTACGGATGCTATGGTGGGTCTGCTCTCTGTCCCAGGGACAACCGTCCGGTCCCCGCAAAAGCTCCATAATCTCCAGAAGATCTGCTATGCCGTAGGCATCTTTCTGCTGGAACGCTATGTTCCCACCTCCTTTTTGGGATAAAAACAGGAAAGCCTAATCCATATTAACCTAAAAAACAGAGTTTTTCAATTATTTTTGCAATTTTTTTGCCATTTGGCAGCATGAGTGCTTCATTTTTTGTAATTACCTTCAAAAACAGCACAAAAATTGCATAAAACCCCATACCAACGGCAATTGCCACAAGCACAACCAATCTGGAAGAAGATACCCTTGCAAGCAGTGCATAGGAAGTATGAGCCGCTAGGGCACAGATTATTCCGCAAAG
>CAYNCW010000308.1:0-3577 GCA_964395635.1 uncultured Oscillospiraceae bacterium | reverse complement strand
AAACAACATAAAGTATTCAAAACGCCGCCGTCAGTTTCGTCGCGATATGAATCAAAACCGAAACATGTGGGGAAATTAACCCATTTGACTGGCAGATTCAAAGCAAGGATGTGAAGAATGTTTGCGGACCCTAAAATATGCTATTCTTGGACTATTAAGCAGGGAACCTCTCACCGGGTATGATATTGCCAGAATGTTTGGTGAAGGGCTAGGCAGCTTTTGGAGCGCTAAACACAGCCAGATCTACCCAGAGCTTAAACGGCTTACTGACGAAGGGCTGGTGCATTTCCAAACCATTATCCACGGTGAACGGCTGGAAAAGAAGCTTTATACCATCACGCCTGCAGGCAAAGCTGACTTTGCCCAGTGGATGCATATTCACGAACCATTAGAACCTACCCCCAAAGATGTGTTTAAGCTGAAAACCTATTACTGTGACGCCTTATCCCCCAGCGAGATGGCGGAGCACTTTCAGGATCAGCTTACCAAGCGCCTTGCCAAGGTGGAATATTTGCAAGGGATTATGGACAAAAGCTATACCGGAAAAACCATCCGCGATCTTTCCGGCCCGCCTTTAGGGGATTATTTAGTGCTAAAAGCAGCCATCATGCGGGAAACTACCTATGTGCACTGGTTGGAACAGTGTATGGATGAGCTGGCACTCCGGTAGGCTTCTATAGCAATACATCCCATTCACACCTGCCCTTTCCTCCGGGAAAGGGCAATGTTTTTTAAGGGCAAAAGGTATTTCTTGACTTTACAAACAATACGCGCTAGAATGTGTACTTGTAGACCTTTTTGCTGGCTTTGCTCTGCAATATCTTCTGCTGATTCTGCTTTAACAAAGCATCTTGCTATTGCACATTATTACAGTTGGTACTATTTTTAATATAAATACTGGATGTAATTCACACCGTAAATATCGGTGAAAAATTGGACGGAGGAACAACCTATGTTGGAAAATTCCCAAAAAACAATGGAGAAAATAACCGCCCTATGTAAGGGACGGGGCTTTGTGTATTCTGGCTCAGAGATTTATGGCGGATTGGCAAACACCTGGGATTACGGCCCCTTAGGCGTTGAGTTTAAGAACAACATCAAGCGCGCCTGGTGGAAAAAATTTGTCCAGGAATCCCCTTACAATGTAGGACTTGACAGCGCTATTCTGATGAACCCACAGGTTTGGGTTGCCTCCGGACATGTAGGCGGTTTCTCGGATCCTCTGATGGACTGCAAGAGCTGCAAAACCCGTCACCGGGCAGATAAGCTCATTGAAGAGCAGTCTACCGAAAACCCCGGCGGCTGGAGCGATGCCCAAATGCTGGAGTTTATCCGGACTAACGGCATTAAATGCCCCGACTGTGGCAGCACCGACTTCACCGATATCCGCAAGTTTAACCTGATGTTTAAAACCTTCCAGGGCGTTACTGAGGATGCCAAAAACGAGATCTTTTTGCGTCCCGAAACCGCACAGGGTATCTTTGTTAACTTCCAAAATGTACAGCGTACCACAAGAAAGAAACTGCCCTTTGGTGTGGCCCAGATAGGCAAATCCTTCCGCAATGAGATTACCCCCGGTAACTTTACCTTCCGCACCAGAGAGTTTGAGCAGATGGAGTTGGAGTTTTTCTGCAAGCCCGGCACCGATTTGGAATGGTTTGACTTCTGGAAAAACTATTGCAAGGATTGGCTGCTTGCCCTTGGTATGAAGGAGGAAAACCTGCGGCTGCGGGATCATGACGCAGAAGAGCTTTCCCACTACTCCAACGCCACCACCGATTTTGAGTTCCTGTTCCCCTTTGGTTGGGGCGAGCTTTGGGGCATTGCTGACCGCACCAACTTTGACCTGACCCAACACATGCAGCATTCCACCAAGAGCATGGAGTACTTTGACCAGGAAGCCAACGAAAAATACATTCCTTATGTTATCGAACCTTCTTTGGGCTGCGACCGTGTGGCCTTGGCTTTCCTCTGCGACGCTTATGATGAAGAGGTAATTGACGAAAAAGATACCCGGGTGGTAATGCGTTTGCACCCTGCTTTGGCACCTTTCAAGGCCTGTATACTGCCCTTGTCGAAAAAGCTCTCAGACAAGGCTATGGAGGTTTGCAACAGCCTGCGGGGAGAGTTTATGGTTGACTTTGACGATACCGGCTCTATTGGCAAACGCTATCGCCGTCAGGACGAAATTGGCACCCCCCTGTGCATCACCTACGACTTTGAATCTGAGCAGGATAACTGCGTCACTGTACGGGATAGAGACACCATGAACCAAGAGCGCATCTCCATCGACAAGCTGCGGGAGTATTTGGCCAACAAAGTGGCATTTTAATGCACGAATAGCTTCCCTTTTGCATAGTATAAAAAGGTCCAGAAAACGGTTTTTTCACCGTTTCTGGACCTTTTACAGTTGGTTTATGCCAGCTACCAATTAAAATAACCAACATATTTTTCGAATGTTTTTCGTCTCACAAGGCATGGTGAACTTATAGGGGCTGCCCCTCGGAAAAAAGAGCCATACTGTCAAGCAAAAATATGCTACATGGAGCTGGTTAGTTTCACTTGTGTTTGATTATAAGTGTTACTCCACATTGGCTGGTTGCTTGTCAGCCCCCCGCAGCGCCTCCACCTGTTGCAGACGGTGTTTGTTGGTGCGGTTAATAGAACGCCAGGAGAATGCCACCCCGATAATGCAGAAAAGGAACGGCATAAAGGCATCTTGCAGCACCAACGGGAATACCTGTGGGTGAAAAATCAATTCCAGGTAATCCCCCATGGGAACCATACCAAACTCTTCCACTATCCATGCATATTCCAGCACCAGCATCAAAACAGCTGTGCACACAAAAGAGATACCGGCAATAAGGAATGGAACGGCTTTGTTTAAAATACCCTTTGCTTTTTTATATCCAAAGTAAGCCGCCAAAGGAATCAACATGAAAAGCCATCCACTGACAATTTGCATCATATACGCCGCAAAAAAGGACGGTATGGATCCAACGACTCCTCCCACCAAAGCACCAAGGATAGCCAGACCATAATTGCCCTCTTCTTGATTGATGGCCACTTCGTTTAGTATTTGTTGGGCCTTCTGCTCTTTGCAGGTGGTATGTACAGGAAAACAAACACTGTCGCTTTCTCTAACCATAACATCATTGTGATCTGCCCCGCATAAGATACAGTGGTCATAGGGCCGTATACGCAGTTCCGGTAGCTGGACCATGAGTATTTCGGTTATTTGATCCATACAGGCAACCATGGCTTTCATGCCGCCAAAAGGTTTGCCCTTGGCTTTTACACGAAGAACATTTTTGTCACAGCTCACAAAACCCACCTTTTTCAGTGCTTGCTTTAAAATGCTGAGATCTGCCTTATCCAAAGTCTCCGCCTCAATGGGGACCTGAACAAAATGAAATGCCACGGTGCTGTCAGAAATACAGCTGTAGGAAAAAATGTACCCGTTTGTTTGGTGATATACAACATCCATGCTGTTGTCGTATCCCTTTTCTTCCATCCATTTTTTGATGTGTTTTTTTAACATGCGCTACTACTCTCCATTTCAAAAATCATTATTTAT
>CAYNCW010000307.1:0-3628 GCA_964395635.1 uncultured Oscillospiraceae bacterium | reverse complement strand
ATGATGCTTCCATTTTACATCATTTGGAGGTTTACACAAAACTCGGGATGGTCTTTGCTTGGAATGTAATATGCTCATCAGGAAATAGCGGTTCTATTCCTTAAGGCTTCAGGCAATTGCCTTCCCAACTACGTAAAAACTGCATCTCCTTTATTGAAACCCAAAATAGCGATAATCTACTGGAGGCTGAATCTTATGAAATCGAAGAAGGATAAAAAATGCAAGTATAAGGGCTGTGACAACCCTGTCCTTGAGGGGAAATACTGTGCCTATCATACACAGGTTATGAAGGAAAAACGAGACAAGGGATTGCTCGCTGCTGGCGGGCTTGCTTTACTTCCCATCGGTGTTGCAATAAAGAAAGGCGCACTAAAGAAGATTCCTGAAATTGCGGCTAAAGCGGTTCAAATTGAACTGCACCCCGTCAAGTAGACAGTGAAATAATTTACGGTTTATTCATGCTGCCCTGCAAAAGCCATTCGTTTGCCGGAGGTAACCAAACGGTTCTTGCAGGATCAATTATGCCGCGATATACAGTTTGTGCTTTTCCAGTGGCGTGAGAACGCCCAAGCCGCGCTGGAGACGCCTAAAATTGTAATAAGCGATGTACTCCTCTATCATCCGGGTCAACGCTTTCCGGCTGGTAAAATGCCTGCCGTAGTAACGCTCACGCTTGAGGATTCCCCAAAAGCCTTCCATGGGGCCGTTATCAATGCACTTGCCAATGCGCGACATGCTCTGAACCATGCCTGCTTCCGCCAGCTTATTGTGGAACACCCGCGTTGTATATTGGATCCCCCTGTCGCTGTAAAAGAGGGGATGCGCCCCTGGGTTTTCCGCCATGGCCCGGTCAAACGTATCATATACCAATGCGCAGTCGTTAGCGTCCCCGATGGCAAAGGACACAATCCTTCTGTCGCAAAGATCCAATATGGCGCTGAGGTAAACCTTGTGTACCGCGGAGCCAACGTAATACCTGAGTTCGGTCACATCCGTCAGCCACTTTTCATTTGGCCTGTCCGCATGGAACCGGCGGCACAGCAGATTGTCCGCGATGTGCTGCGAGTCTGAAGCGCGTTTCGTACAGCCATGGCTGGCGTATTTGATTGTGGATTGGATATCCAGACTGCGGCAGATGCGTAAGGCCCGTTTATCATTCACTGGAGTTGCGTAGTAACGCTCCAGGTCGTCCCTGATCCGGCGGTAACCTTTGTCCGGGCTTTGTGTGTGGATTTCTTTCACCATATCCGCTATGCGCCTGTTTTCGGTGGCACGGGCGCTGATGCCGCCGGAACGCCACCGATAATAGCCCGCCCTGGATACATGCAGCGCCAGACACGCGGCGTCCACAGGATATCCCTGCTCTTGTACGCATCCGCTGACTGCTTCATACTGCCGTTCCTGCCGGAATTGTCTCAACGATCCCCTCCTTCCAGTTCCTTCACTTTTTTTAACAAATCTAACTCCATTTTCAGCAGATAGTTTTCCCGCTCTAATCCAGCATTCCGGATCCGCAGTTCTTCCTCCGGCGTCCGGGGCGTCTGTTTTGCCATACGCTGCCCCCGCCGGTCCTCCAGTCCCGCCAGACCCATTTCCCGGTATTTTCCAACCCAGACACGGACCAGCTGCGCGCTCAAATCATAGGAATTTGCAATCTCCGGAACGCTTTTCCCATGCTCCAGATATTCCTTCACCACCTGTACCCGTTCCTCTAATGTGTAGCTCCTCTTCGCCATAACGTCTCCTCCCGTTCCTTTCTCGTTATGACGATGATACGCCTTCACCCAATCTAATACCAGATTCCCTGAGCGAAGTTGATACTTTTCCGCGATGGACGAGGCGCTGCCCTTGCCGGATATATATGCCTCAACCGCTTTTTCCCTGGTCTCTTTGCCGTACTTTCGCTTATCCTGATTTCCATCCTGCCGAAGTCCCTCAATCCCTTCCGACCGGTATCGGCTGATCCAGCTTTGCATCGTTGATGATCCTACCCCGGCCCGACGGGCTGCTTCCCGGCCTCTGATCAGACCCGCGATGTATTCCTCTACCAAATACACTTTTTCCGCTAACTCCATCTCTATCCGCTTTCCCATCGCTGCCCCCTTGTTTCGTTTTTCATTGTCTCTCTTATTGGGAGCATATCAAATTGTACTGAAACGCTAATAAACGGTAATGGTGTATAATGGGGTGTGCAAAATGGTATAATCGTTAAAAGATGCACCCCCTCAATTTCAAGGGGTGTGCATTTTATCAAAAGATAGTTACTTAGCCAGACACACTTAATCCGAACCACAAAACAGCGGTGAAAGCCGCCTGCGAGGGGTTCGGATTTGTGTTGTATTTAGACTTATTACATCCCCTTTTAGCAATCCTGCCACATTGCAAACATAACTCTAGTGCCGCCCTTGGGCAGCAGAAATCACGAGGTGTTGATAAAACCGAAGTATCCATTTGGTATGACATTGTCTCTGTTCTTTCCCTTTCCTTGTCCGGCATTCTAAATACCTGCTTAAATGTGATGCTCGTCCAAACCGTGTACATACTCTTATTTACATCAGTCACACATATTTCCATACGGAACACGGCTTCCTGGTTCATTACCTTTGCCTTGTTTCTGCTGGTCAGCGTCGGTATCTATTTTGGCCGATATATCCGGTTCAACAGTTGGGATATCCTGCATCCTGCCCGGTTTATTGGCAAGTTGCTGGGGCACTTCCGCGCTAAGGGCGTCAGGCTGAACTGCCTCTTGTTCATCCTGTTCCACTCCCTCTTCTTCACCCTGTTTTACTGTGTTACCATGGCAAATGTGCTGGAGCCTTTTATTGTCTTTCTCACCACATAAAAAAGCAGCCACCCTTTTCGCAATGGCAAAAGAGGCCGATGGGGTCGCTCACACTCTAAGAATAAAACTTGACCAACAGATGGATATACTTGGTGCGGGTTCACTTGCCGCAAGTATAGCATTTGGCAAGCCAAATGCGTCTAGCCGGGTGCCAAGCCCTCAGGCACCCGTGCAGGGAATGCACCACCATTTACCAAATGAACCAGTCTTTGTTATCCGTGGTTTTTGTGCCTGGAAAGAGGCACTATATTGGGTGCTTTCCTAGGGTGCATAAGGGCACTATGGCTGGCTACAGACCTTGCCCTTGGCCAACCGACATGGTACAGTATTACTATCCAAAACATTCCCTTGTATGGGGTTTACGCTTGCTATGTTTATTGCAATAAGCCAAATAAAAGGAGTTTTACCATGTCAAAAGCCATCTGGAATTTTTCCTTCAAACTGAAAAAGGGTACTTCTCAAGAAGATTTCCTTGCAGCGACAAAAAAGCTACATGATGAAATCATTTCCAAAGCAAAAGGTTTTCTCTCATGGGAGCAATATCTACAGGGCGACACCTGGACCGACCTTGTTGTGTGGGAAACCTTAGAGGACGCAAACAACGGGACTGCTGTTGCCGAAGGCAGCGAGCTGGCAAAGCACTTTTATTCCATGATACAAATGAATACCTGTAGAGCGCTGATTTCAAGCTTTGTGAAAAAATATTAGAGCAGATTAACAAAACATAGATAAGGCGAACGCAGGCAGAAACGGTGCAGGGCAAGGCGGAGGATTGACTAGCGCCGC
>CAYNCW010000306.1:0-3650 GCA_964395635.1 uncultured Oscillospiraceae bacterium | reverse complement strand
TTTCCTTCTGTTTTACAGTGCAATTCAGAGTTTACACATAATTGGGGATACACCCTAAACGAAAGCCAAATAAGAATCGTCACGCTTGCCTGATGAATTCACCCCAGCCCAACAAGAAAACCTTCCAATATTATCTTTTCCAGTTGCATATATAGCTGCATAAATATTTCCCGTAGTCCGGAATCCCACTGAGAGAGTAGCGATGGGGGTAGACTCCATAACAGTTCCATCACTTTTTTTGCAGCTTATTTCTAATTGGACAATACCATCATGTGTTTTGTAGTGCTGGCTTACTCTTATATCCTCTGCAACTATACCAGTCATAAAAGGGATAGGGTATGCTTGCAATATACCTCGTTCACCTTATTCGCCTAAGACACCCCAACGACCTCACCTCAAAATCACACTACCTATTGACAGAGGATAAAGGTTTTGCTAGGATGTCCTGTGGGCATGTCGAATTTTACTTTATGAGGTGTTGTTATGTCGAATGAAAAACATGTGGACCCATCGGCGCTGGGGCTGTTTGGTCTGGCCATCGTTACGCTGGTGGCCTCCAGCCAGAAGCTAGGAATCACCGAGGGAACCGCTTACATCATTCCTTGGGCCGTGTTCCTTGGCGCTTTGGCACAACTGGTGGCCGGCGTTCTGGACTACAAAAAGAACAATGTGTTTGGTGCTACCGCCTTCTGCGCCTATGGCTTTTTTTGGCTGGCTATGGCGTCCAACTGGCTGATTGGCCAAGGCGTGTGGGGTGAGACGCTACAGGCTGGCGCAGATTCCAAACAAATCGGTGTTGCCTTTGTGGGGTATCTCATCCTGACTTTATTTCTGACGATCGGTGCTGTAGAGACCAACAAGGTGCTGCTACTCATCTTCTGCTGCATCGACCTGCTGTTTTTGGGTCTAACTGTGAGCACCTTTCTATCTCACGGGCCGGCGCATACGTTCTTCCACATGCTGGCCGCGGTGGCAGAACTGGTGATTGCTCTGCTTTCCTTTTACGGCAGCGGCGCCAATGTGCTCAACAACCATTTTGGCAGAACGTTTCTGCCGGTTGGTAAGCCGATGGGCGTGTTTAAGGCATAAGCTTGTATAAACGGATGAAACAAAAGGTAGCGGGCAACCGCTACCTTTTGTTTTTGGGGTATATGAGTGATTAGGTTAAGGCGAATAAGGTGAACGTGGGGTCATCGGTAGAATATGACTTGCAATTTACTAACGGTTTTTCGCTCCTGTGAGTAGCACCAGCAGAAGTTCTTTTCTTAAAAATGAAAGCCAGGTGGTTGTAGTAAAATTTGCTGTTCAGCGTGTCGACGGAGGTGTTCCCAACAGGTATCCAACCATTCGCTCAGCTTCCATAGGGCTTTCGACCTAAAATCCAACAATGGTCTACAGCTACTACAATCTCGAATGATCTAACCGGATCACTGCAAAGCGAATTCTCAATGTTGACCTAGGTAATAACAATAATAAGGTGCAGTCTGCCTAATTGTTTGTTCTTGAAAAGGTTGGCGAATTTTGGTATGATTGTTTTAGGATAATTGAAGGAGGAGATACTGTGCAAAAGTATTTTCCTGGCGTTTTGCTTGCCCTGGTTATGTGTATGTCGCTTATTCTGCCTGTTTCGGCTAAACCTTATTTTACCTATCCTAACTTTGAGATCCCCGAAATAAAGATTGACCCGGCGCCAGAAACCAGCACCTTTACAACCGACAAAACCTTTACAAGACAAGAAATGTGGACTTTTGGAGTGCTGGAAATTTCAAAGGATTGTACCGTTACAGTTGAGCCAGGAGCGGTTGTCTATGTACAATATGATATGTTGGTTGAGGGAAAGATTGTCAACAATGGTGTGATTGTGGTGGAACTCTCCTTGGTTAATGCTGGAGGAATCACCAACAATGGCGCTATCTATGTTGGATCGGAAGGAGATAAGGAACGTCGTTCCGTCCCCGAAAAGAAAAAAGAGGAGCCTAAAAGTTCGCAACCCGAGCATCCAATATTCAACGGCGATGGGTTTAATCCTCTGAGTATCGATGGCCAGGTTTTAAAGAACAGCCCAGGCGCCAGCATTGTAAACAATGGGACAATTAATGTTACCAGCACACTGTATAGGCTTGTCGGATGGACAAACTATTTCCGCAGCGGCAAGGGTGGATTGGTGAAGAATAACGGCACAATTAACCTAAACTGCCAGGATGCCACTGCGCTGGTAAACGAATCTGGCGCTGTGTTTGACAATGCAGGGACGATGTTTGTATTTAGCAGTGCGGAGATTGAAGGTTCGATTACAAGGAATCCCGTTGGACAGCGAGATAAATTTGAATTTCCAGCCCCTGACAGCGTGGCAAGGGGTCAGGTAAAAGGATTTTAACAATATATGACATGAATTCCATGCCGTATTTTTTATTAAATATAAGAATATTTTTAGTGCTTTGTAAGAAGTCCTGGCTTGTCATTACATATCAGATTGCTAACATGACAGTGGCTTTGACGACGCAAAGATCGCGCTGGAACTAAACCAGTGGAAGCTTTCGGACAGGCCAACCATGGCTCTAGCGCTATGTTGCGGCAACAAACGTTACTTGTCCGCAAACAGAAGCAAGCGGTTCAGGACTGAGGTTAAGTTGAATCTGACCATTAGGGGAAACAATTGCATAACCGCCCTTTTTCTTGATGTCTATTGAAGCTCCGCCAATGCTAAACCAAATAACTAAACGAGCCCTGTTAGCGGGGGCTTGTTTTTTCACATGCAACTAAAAATCTCTTGTTTTCACCGGAAGCTGATGATACAATATCGGAATATTTGTAGGATACAAAAATGTGTTCATTTTAAGGAGTGGGTTTATATGTACGAAATACATCAGAGGCCATCTAGGGATTTACGAAATAAATATTTAGAAGTAGCTAATATTGTAAAAGATCATAACGACGTTATCATTACAAATAAAGGTCAGATTGATTTCGTTCTGATCAATCCTGATGACTACGAAGATTTCAAAGCTTTTAAACATCGTAAATATATTGCAGATGCATTGAGGGAAGTGGAGCAGAGAAAAGATAGTCCAGATTATTGGTTGCAAGAAGAAGATTTTTGGTCAGGGTTAGAATAATGAAATATAAATTATTGTTCTCGCCTGAATCAAAAGATGATATAAAATCAATCCAACTATATTTGAAACAGTTTTCCAGTAAAGCTCCATCACGCTTTGTAAGTACTATGCGTGAGAAGCTAGATAAAGTGAAATCAACTCCAAATATGTATGAGAAATATTGCTATCAACCAAAGTACCACTGTATGTCAATAGAAAAATACTTGTTATTATATGAGGTAGACGATCAGAATAAAGTGATATATATTTTTCGAATACTCCATGGAGCACAAGATACCCCAAGTTATTTATAAAATATCAATTCAATAATTTCAATCCACAGGTAGCACTTTGCCTGTGGATTATTTTTTTCTAAATGATACTAACAAAAGTTATTGGCAGTCATAATTTTTAAATAATAGTAGACATTGAAATAGAAAATATAAAGTTACTGGGATAATAAAATGAGTAATTTAACACGAGGTGGAAACGTGGGATAGAGTGAAATCGAAAGCAATAATTACAAGAAAATCATCTAATATATAATATATATTT
>CAYNCW010000305.1:0-3663 GCA_964395635.1 uncultured Oscillospiraceae bacterium | reverse complement strand
TTTAACGTCTTTCTCAGTTTCAATCCCTCTCACCCTTCCCATCGGAACTACAAAATGATCAAATGCATACTGGACAGGCCTGCTGCAGCATTGTGTAACCGGCCTGTCCAGGAACCTTTCATTCTATGGCGAAGTCTTATGCCCCAAAGGCAGCTTGCAGCTTCTGTACAAATTCTTTTTGCCAATCAGTGGTGGCGTGTTCTGCGTAAACCACCTGGGAAGCTTCTTTGAACTGAGCGATTTCTTCATCGGTGAGCTCATAGTAGTTTACGTTGGGAGTATTTTTCACAGTTTCGATATAGGTTTGCTCCTGCACTGCATAGTTTTCCCGGCAAGCAACCCGTCCGGCCTTCTCTGCTTCCAGAATCCAGCCCTGCATTTCGGGATCCAAACCGTCAAACCACTTTTTGTTGGCCATGAGAATGTACATCATGGTGCCGTGGTAGCTCTGGATAACCTGACCCTGCACCTCGTGGAAGTTGTTCATCACAATGGTCTGGATGGGGTTTTCCTGTCCATCCACCACATTCTGCTGCAAGGAGTTATACACCTCTGCATAGGCAATTGGCACAGCAGTAGCTCCCCAAGCGCCGTATTGGGAGATAAGCAGCGGGGAGTCCATAACCCGGATGCGCAGGCCCTTAAAGTCTGCCGGGGTGTGGATTTCATTTTTCTTGGTGGTAAACAGCTTGTACCCTGCAAACCAGTAGCCCATCCCCTGGAAACCGGCGTTGCTCAAAGGCGCCAGACCCTCTGCACCCAGCTCGCCGTCCAGAACCTCAAACACCTTTTCCCGGTCACGGGGCAGCAGGTAAGGGAAGTCGATAATCTTAATGTCGTCTACAAAGGGGGTGAGCACTGAAGCAGGCTGCATGGTGATGTTGATAACCCCCATCTGGGTGCTCTCTACCTGCTCCCGCAAGCTACCCAGCTGGGATGCGGGATACACCTCTATCTTCACCTTATCTCCGGCCAGCTCTTCCAGCTTGGTTTTAAAGGCTTGTGCCCCCACATCCTCGGGGCTGCCAACAGGCTGGTTGTGGCTGAACTTAATTACCAGCTGTTCCCCGCTGGCCGCTGCTTGAGAAGGTGCTGCTGCCACCGAAGATTCCACGGTGCTCTGTGCAGCAGAGCTGCTGCTCTTTCCGCCACCGCCACATCCTGCCAAAACACCGGCAGACATAGCGCAGGCCAGAATCAACGAAAGTATACGTTTGATCTTCACAATAATTTTCCTCCTAAAATGATTAGTCTATTCTGTACTTGCTTTGCTTATGCAATGGCAAGATTACAACTAGTATTTCTTGCAAACCTATATTCATAATGTAAAACAACCGTACCGGATATTCCTATATGCCGGTGGGTTGTTGTACCGCTGCTGCTTATTTGCGGATGACCCAAGGTCGCCCCTACAAATTGCCATCCCAAAGGGTGTTCGCTTGCCAATCCTTTTACGGAGGCAGACTGTGTCGGTGGGTGGTTGTAAGGCTGCTGCTTATTTGCAGACGACCCAAGGTCGCCCCTTAAATCGCTGTGTATATAGTGTTTACCTTAAGCCTTTAAGAATTTTCCACAGGGCTGGGAGACAATCTCTCCATTGCGCATAACCACCCTGCCCCGGACTATGGTGGCAACCGGCACACCCTGTACTGTAAAGCCGTCAAAGGCGGTTACCTTGCTCACACTTTGCAGCTCCTCTTCCCGGATTGTCATCTCCCTTCCAAAATCCACCAAGGTGATATCTGCATCGGTTCCCACCTGCAGCGAGCCTTTTTGGGGGTACAGCCCATACAGCTTGGCTGGGCCTTCGCTGAGCAAAACTGCCAACTGCTGCTTGGTGATCTTCCCCTCACTCACAGCTCCCAGCATTAAGGGAACCAAGCTTTGCACACCGCACATCCCTGCGGGAATCTCAAACAAACCACCCTGCTTTTCTTCAGCGGTGTGAGGTGCATGGTCGGAACAGATATTGGTAACTACCCCATCCTGTATCCCCTGCCACAATTTATCTTGATCCTTTTGTCGCCGGACAGGGGGATACCCCTTCATCCGTGTTCCCACCCGCTCAAAATCCTTATCGGTTAGAAACAGGTAATGGGGGCAGGTTTCCATGGTTACCGGCAGCCCCTTCTTTTGGGCTTCTGCCACCAAATCCACCGATTCCTCTGCGCTGGCGTGGAGGATATGCAACCTAACCCCGATATCCTTGCAATAGGATATTGCAGTGTTTACCACCATCTCCTCTGCCAGATTGGGCCTACAGGCCAGCAGCATCTCATATTCATTGGCAAACTGGTTCTGTTGCAGGGTTTTGGTCAGCTGGTCAATCAGGCTGGCATTTTCTGCATGTATTCCGATAAGCTTGCCGGTTTTTTCCACTGCCTTAAAAATCTCATATACCTCTCCTTCCCCAAGTGGGGGAATGATATCGGTATCAGACGGGTTCACATTATAGATAAGTCCGTATGTACTCTTTTTAATCGCGTAGCCCCAAAAGAATTTAAAGGCCACAACTCCGGCATCGCTCATAGCCTGGAGGTGGTGATTGTTTAGCCCCCCCACACACAGTCCCCACATGGCAAAATCTACATGGGCCTTGGGGGTTAGGTTTTCTATCTGAATCTGGAGGTTTTCTAGGTTGGATACTGCCGGAACAGCATTGGGCATTTCAAACACGGTGGTAAGCCCACCCATAGCTGCCGCGCGGGTAGAATGATAGAAGGTTTCTTTGTGCAGTGCGCCCCCATCCCGGGAGTGCACATGGGTATCAATGAATCCGGCAAACACATCCAGGCCTTTTGCGTCCACCGTTTCTGCAACCGGTTCCCCCAAAGGGCTTTGGGTAACAGCGCCAATCTTTCCGTCACGAATATAAATATTGCCGATAACGCTTTCAGTTGGGGTTACAATGTTTCCGCCTAAGATTGCCAGATCCCACATAATGAATCCTCCTTCTCTTATTTTACACCGCTGTCGTTCCTATCTTTCTGGGATATACCCCATCTCCCGGCTAATATCCTTGGCACAGTCCTGCAACTGCTGAATCATATCGCTGCTTGGTTCATCATCTTCTTTGATGGTAATAATGGCCACCGACCCAATGGGCTTGCGGTCATAGCCGAAAATGGGGGCCCCAATAGCCAGCACACCGTTTTCCATCTCCTCATCGCAAACTGCATACCCCAGCTGGCGGCACTGTTGATAATCTGCCTGAATTTCCTCCTGGGTACATTTGGTTTTTGCAGTAAAACGATTGGGCTGGGGGGTATTTTGTAAAAGCCTATCCAAGGTGGATTCAGGCTGGTACGCAAAGATGATCTTGGCCGAAGCTGACGCATAAAAGGGCATACTGCTGCCGATATGTACATAAAACTGGGTGTTGAGCCGTCTTACCCCCATAACACAGTCCACACAGACAATGTTGTCGTTTTGCTCCTGACACAGATACACCAGTTTGCCAAAGCTATCTGCCAACTTGGTCATATAGGGTTTTGCCACCGAAACCAGCCGGTTGCTGCTGAGCATACTGGTGGCCAGATTGAGTATCCCCACCCCCAGCTTGTAGTGTTTGGTCAAAGAATCCTGTACCACAAGGCTGTTGTTCATCAAAGATGCCAGCATACGGTGGGTGGTGCTGATGGGTAACCCGGTGGCTGCGCTAAC
>CAYNCW010000304.1:0-3672 GCA_964395635.1 uncultured Oscillospiraceae bacterium | reverse complement strand
TGTGCGGCCCTCTGGAACCGAGCCAAAACTGAAGGTGTATTATTCCCTAAAAGGGAAAAGTATGGCAGATGTAGACGCTATAGCGCAGAAATATCGCGACTCTTGCAAAAATCGCATTAAAAATTATTAAAAAAACTTGCAAAACAAGCTGTATTGTGCTATGATTTTAACGTTACTCTGACGACAGACAGCATTCCGCGAAAGAGGTGAAGTATAGATGAAAGAGGGCATCCACCCTAAGTACGAAAAAACCAACATTACCTGCGCTTGTGGAAACGTGATTGATTCCGCATCCACCAGACAGAACATCCGCGTGGAAATTTGCTCCAAATGCCACCCCTTCTTTACCGGCAGACAAAAGCTGGTAGACACCGGTGGTCGGGTCGACCGCTTCAAAAAGCGTTTCAACCTGGAGAACAAATAAGACAGGCATTACCCAAACCATCCATGCAGTGACAGGTGGCGTTCGGAACAGCGAACGCCGCCTTTGTTTGCATCGTAGCCACAAAAGCAAAAGGTGCAGGGGGGGGCGCGGGTGGCCGGCAAACTGCAAGGAGGCTGCAATGGCTCAAGACAGCTACAGCACCATTCTAGCGCCTGCCACAGCAGAGCTTGTGGAAAAGCGATCCCGCTTTTTGTGTGAGATACGGCCCATGACCAGCGAAGCGGAGGCCACCGCCTTTGTGGCGGAAAAACGTGCACTGCACCACGATGCCAGGCACCACTGCTCCGCCTGGATTTTGCGAGAGAAAGGTATTTTACGCTATGCTGACGACGGGGAACCACAAGGCACAGCTGGGATGCCCATGCTGGAGGTGTTGCGCCGGGAAGGACTTACCGATATTGCAGCGGTGGTAACCCGGTACTTTGGCGGTACCCTTTTGGGGGCAGGGGGACTGAGCAGAGCCTATTCCCACAGTGTGAAGATGGCGCTGGACGCCGCTATCCGTGTGCGGATGTGCCTGTGCCACTGTTTGCTGCTGGAGATTCCCTATACTTTTTACGACCGTATGGTGCTCCTTCTGCAAAGCTGGGGGGCAGAAATTTTAGACACAAACTTTGGCACTGAAGTAGTTATAACTGCTCGGCTACAGGTGGAAAAGCTGCCCGGGTTTGAAGCGGCCCTCACTGAGCTTAGCGGTGGTAGCATTGTTCCGGTGGTGGTAGAGCAGCAGTTTGCCCCTGTGCGGCAAAATAATTGACGGGATTATTGACAACAATGCTGCACCACCGGCTTGAAATTTGTATGTTACATAAAAGTTTTTCAGTATTTGTTTTTTAAAGCAGGGATTCTTCAGAATCATTCGTATAATGTTGTATACGGTTTAAAAGCAAAGGGGGAACTTCCATGAACATTCGGGAACAAACCCAGCAGCGGGAAGAGCAGCTACTCAGTTCCTTTGCGGCCTTGTCCTCGCAGAGCAAAGGGCGAGAAATGCCTATGGAGCCCTGTGATATACGCACCGCATACCAACGGGATAGAGACAGGATTATTCACAGCAAAAGCTTTCGGCGGCTAATGCACAAAACCCAGGTGTTTTTGTCCCCAGAGGGGGATCATTACCGCACACGGCTAACCCATACCCTGGAGGTTTGCCAGATTGCCCGCACCATAGCCCGTGCGCTTCGTCTCAATGAGGATTTAACCGAAGCCATAGCCTTAGGGCATGATCTGGGACACACCCCATTTGGCCATGCGGGTGAAGCAATCTTGGACAAGGTGTGCCCCCATGGTTTTCGCCACAGCATCCAGTCGGTACGTGTGGTGGAGGTTTTGGAAAACACAGGGAAGGGGTTGAACCTAACCTGGGAGGTGCGCAACGGTATCGCCTGCCATTCCAGCGGTCAACCGGCAGAAACCTTAGAGGGCCGGGTGGTGCGATATGCGGATAAAATTGCCTATATGAACCACGATATTGATGATGCAGTTCGCGCAGGAGTGTTGCAGGAATCAGATATCCCCTGGAATGTACAGCTTGGGCTGGGTCGCACCAAATCCCAGCGGATTACCGCCTTCATCACCTCTCTTGTGGAGAATTCCAGCGATGATATCCGGATGGATCCCACCCACCAGCAGCTTTACGATGAGCTTCGCGCCTTTATGTTTGAGGCGGTTTACCTAAACCCTTTGGCCAAAAGGGAAGAGGAAAAGGCAAAAGAGGTTGTCCACAGGCTGTATGAACATTTTACCACCAACCCCCACAAGCTGCCGGGAGAATACCAGAGCATACGGGAGAATACCGATTTACACCGCGCAATCTGCGATTATATATCCGGTATGAGCGACCGATACTGTATCGCCATGTTCCAAGAGCTGTTTGTGCCAAAATCCTGGAGCGTTTGAACCATATGCTGTGTTTTGGAGATGGAAAGAGCTATATATCACCAAGAATATGGAGCAGCATATAAAGATCACACAGTTTTTGGCCGATAACAAGATACCGTACACTATGCGCTGGATAAACTACCTGAGCAGAGCGGGCCGCAGAACGCTCATTCGAGGCCTGGGCGAAGACCAAAGTCTGGAAATCACTTATTCTATCTATGTAAAGACCAAATACTACCAACAGGCTATGTACAGTATACGCGGTATCCTGTAAAGGAGAAGCCTCATGATCCCCGAAAGCTTTATAGAACAATTAAAATATAGCACAGACATCGAAAAGGTAATTTCTTCATATGTTAATCTAAAGAGAAAAGGCCGTGGATTATCCGGGCTATGCCCTTTTCACGCGGAAAAAACCCCCTCATTCACCGTCTATCCCGACAACCAATCCTATTACTGCTTTGGTTGCGGCGCAGGTGGTGATGTCATCACCTTTGTCCGCCAGATTGAGCACCTGGAATATGTAGAAGCCATCAAGCTGCTGGCGGAAAAAGCAGGTATGCCAGTGCCGGAAGATACGGCAGACGACCGCGGTGCCAAAATGAAAGCCCGGGTGTATGAGGTTAACCGGGAAACAGCACGATACTTCCACAGCTGCCTAAAAGCCGATGTGGGCAAGGAAGCCCGGGCCTACCTGCTGGGCAGGCAGCTACTGCCCAAAACAATCACCCGGTTTGGCCTTGGCTATGCCCCGGATAGCTGGGATAGCCTGCGGGATCACCTGAAAAGCAAGGGGTTTACCCAGGAGGAGATGCTGGCCGCCGCTGTGGTGAGCAGCGGCAGAAACGGCGGTGTATACGATACCTTTCGGGGCAGGGTAATCTTTCCTATCATTGATTTGCGGGGCAATGTCATTGCCTTTGGCGGCAGGGCCATGAAGGATTCCGGCCCAAAGTATCTTAATTCGGCGGATACACCGGTATTTAAAAAGAGCCACAATCTATATGCCCTGGGCTTTGCCAAGGAAGCAAAGTCGGATACCTTACTGCTAGCCGAAGGATATATGGACGTTATCGCTATTCACCAGGCGGGTTTTCCCAATACAGTGGCAACATTAGGAACCGCACTGACCCCTGAACAGGCACGCCTTATCTCTCTGTATGCCAAAAATGTGGTGATAGCCTACGATTCGGACAATGCCGGACAGAACGCCACCAAAAAGGCCATTGGACTATTTTCCCAAACCGATGTGTCGGTGCAGGTATTGGAGCTAAAGGATGCCAAGGATCCGGACGAATATATAAAGAAGTTTGGTGCAGCGCGGTTTGAAAATCTAATCAATGCAG
>CAYNCW010000303.1:0-3724 GCA_964395635.1 uncultured Oscillospiraceae bacterium | reverse complement strand
TAAAGGATGCAGCCCAAGATTCGATATAAAAGGAGAATATACTTTGGCTATTGTGATTAGACATGAAAATCCCGATGAGTGTTATGCTGTGGAAAATGTTACGAGAGAAGCTTTTTGGAATTTATATAAGCCCGGCTGTGATGAACATTTTATAGTTCATAGCATCCGTAATCATCCGGATTTTATTCCTGAGCTTTCTTTTGTGATAGAAAAAGATGGTGAAATTATTGGGAGCATCTTTTACAGCCATTCTAAAGTCATAGATAACACTGGAGTTATCCACAAAACCATTACCTTCGGCCCAGTCAGCATAGCACCCCAATATCATCGACAAGGCCTTGGCAAGCAGTTAATAACCCATTCTATCCAAAAGGAAAAGGAATTGGGATACACAGCAATTATTATAGGTGGGTTTCCATACCATTATCAATGCTATGGCTTTGTTGGAGCGAAAAAATACGGTATTTCCATGCCGGACGGAGAGTTTTACACTGGAATTATGGCATTGCCTCTTTATAAAGGTGCACTGGACGAAATAAGTGGTAATGTGTATTTTAGCACCTGTATGGAGGTGGAGGGGAAAGATGCAGAAATAGATGCCTTCGACTGCAAATTTCCACCAAAAGAAAAGTTGGTTTTGCCATGTCAGGCAGAATTTGAAACAGCCGTGGCAGAAATAGATTATAATTGCTATTAATAACTCTGCTGCGGTAGAATTCTGTAGCAAAAAACTACTCCTTTTATCATGGAAAAATCTATCATTCCCTCACAATAACCATTAATTTTCAGCACAATCTTACGAAATACTATATTGTAAGGGTATGGAAAATTAAGGGGGTGAATGTATTGGTTCTATCAACTTGCTCATTAGTGACATCTACTTATAGGCTAGCATATACACCGTCCAAATTTCAGAACAAAGCAGAACAAGCTGTCGGTTCCAGCCGAATAACCGGCGATTTTTCAAAAGTGTCGTCAGACTTAATTGCATCAGTGAACAAAGCTTACAGCAGCGACAAACCCAATCAGGTAAGGGCGTCAACCTGTCTTTCCAAAAGCACAGGAATTAATCTTCTCCAGCAAGGGGATAGTTACCTTTCTGAGGCGGAAACCATTTTAAACCGAATGTCTGTGCTTGCTTCTAATGCAAGTGACATTTATTTGGACGATGCTCTGCGTCAAG
This sequence comes from uncultured Oscillospiraceae bacterium, assembly GCA_964395635.1. Taxonomy (GTDB): domain Bacteria; phylum Bacillota; class Clostridia; order Oscillospirales; family Ruminococcaceae; genus WRAV01. Next base: position 2,541 of record CAYNCW010000303.1, on the reverse strand, counting down.
ATATAAACGCAGAATTTCAAGATCTGAAAAAGCAGCTGGATCTCTTATCAGATAATAGCGGGATTTTGGATGGCAGTTTTGGCGGGATACAGGGAGCCGATGGACTAAAAGCCATGGGTATCCAAACAATCGCATCCAATGGAGCTATCTCCGGCAACGCAAAATTGTACATAAACAATACCAATAGCGAAACCACCATTTCACTTAGAATAAACGGAGAGACTGTTACAAACAAACTGAATAAACATGCTAGGGAGACAGTATTTGAATTAAGCTATGGCAATACTATAACTGTTGGATATGATGATGCTAAATCCTTAGTAAGTGGTGTTGTAACAAAGGTTGGTTTCCAGCAAAAACAAACAGAAACTATTGTAAGTAAAGCGATGTCCGCAGATAAAGGTAATAAGAATGTTTATGTTTCCTTGGTGGATTATGGAGGCATGATTTTGCTGCCGAATATGCCGGATATCTCCGCCCTTGGCCTTGGGATACATAGTTTGGATTTGGGTAATTTTTCAGTTGCTTCCCAAGCAGTGGAGAAATTGGATTCTGTAGGTACAGATGTGTCTCGAGTGAAGACAGAGATTGTTGAGACAAAGGATAAAATAATCAGATCTATAGAGGCAGTTTTTGCGTATCAAAATGTGCTAAATAAAATCCATGCAGCCTTTGGCAACGCCCACTTGTCGCAACCAGCGCAACTATTATATGCTCAAACCAATTTTCTCTTAAGGGAGATGGCTTTGTCTTTTCTAAAATAAGCTCACCAACATATATGATCTTTATAACCTTACAGTAAATATTGTTACTTCGCAAACACAAAAATAGGAAGACATGGCGTTAGTACGGTGATAAAAACAGCGACGGTACTTAGTAAAGAGACACCGCGCTGTTTTTTCATTCGCCTAACTTTGATGAGCAGAGGTTGATGAATTTTTAGCAGGCATTGTTCAGTTTCTGTTATTTTACTTCCTATAGTGGCATAATAAAGAAAATATAAGAATCTAAATTTCTTAATGCTAAGTCGTATAAGTCAGGTTTTCCCACAAATCCACCTATATTCCTGTTTTTTTCTAACGGAATTAAGAAAAACATTCGCCGCTTTAACATTTTGGATTGTTTAACAACCGAACATTTTGGAAATGTTATTGACTTTTTTTAAAGCATGTATATACTTGTAAGCAGCAGAACATGAGAGAGAGGAATTTAGCTATGCGAATAGCTTTTTTTACAGATACATATTATCCTCAGGTAAACGGAGTATCTACTTCGGTGCTTATGCTTAAGGAGTATCTGGAAAAGCTGGGCCATGAGGTGTATGTATTTACCACAACCGATCCCCAGGCCCCTAAAGGGGAAAAAAATGTCTATCGGGTCACGAGCATCCCCTTTTCCAGCGCCAGGCGTATAGGGGCTTTTTATAACTGGCGGCTAGGCCGTATCACCAAGCATCTTGGCTTGGACATCATTCACACCCACACCGAATTTTCTTTGGGGGTTTTTGGCCGACTCATGGCCCGCACACTGCACCTGCCACTGGTGCATACCTTACACACCATTTACGAAGATTATACCCACTATGTTGTAAAGGTGGAGGGGTTGGATCCCATAGCAAAAGCAGCTGCCCGCAAAATCAGCGCCAATTTTTGCAATGTAGCTGCCAAGGTTGTGGTGCCCTCTCATAAGGTACGGGAGTTGTTGTCTGACTACGGGGTTTGTAGAGACATCTCTGTAATTCCTACAGGTATAAAACTAGATAAATTCTACAAAGAGTATTCAAAACAGTATCTAACCTCCTTGCGGGCACAGTTGGGGATACAGCCAGAGGATAAAGTATTGGCCAATATTGGGCGCATTTCCGAAGAAAAAAACCTGGATGAAATCATAACAGCTATGGCAGAATATCTCCCAACCAGACCCAATGTAAAGCTTTTGTTGGTGGGAAATGGTCCAGAAAGGAAAAACCTGCAGGCGATGGCCAGCAGCTTGGGTATTGAAAGCCAGGTGGTCTTTGCCGGAGAACGCCCGTGGGATGAGATTGCCGCATACTATAAGCTGGGAGATGTTTTTGTCAGTGCATCACAGAGCGAAACCCAGGGTCTGACCTACAATGAAGCTCTCGCTGCTGGTCTACCAGTGATTGCCAGGGCCGATGGATGTCTGGATGGTGTACTGGAAACCGGTGTAAATGGCTATACCTTCACCAATAAGCAAGAACTTTTGGCTGCCTTGGATAAGGTTTTGCAGGATGACAACCATCGCAGCAAATTGTCACAAGGAGCGATAGCCTCTTCTCAAAAGTTTTCTGCCGAACACTTTGCTGCATCTATGCAGGACTTGTATCAATCGGTGTTGGAGAAAACACATGCCAATAGCATAAAGGCCTCCTGAGGATATAGGAGTATGTCCCTAAGTTTTTTTCTGTTTGTAGCAAGAGCCCATAAAGTCGTATGAAAGCAAAAAAAATGGGAAAAATCATATTGTGCTTTTCTAAAAAAGGGATTATAATGAGTACTATATCTAGGAGTACTGGTGGGC
>CAYNCW010000302.1:0-3752 GCA_964395635.1 uncultured Oscillospiraceae bacterium | reverse complement strand
GGAGGCGACGAATAGTGGCAGTCAAAGACAAAATCAGAATCAAACTCAAAGGGTATGATACCCAGCTGGTGGATGCATCCTCCGCGAAAATCGTGGAAACCGCAAAGCGGACCGGCGCTCGCGTAAGCGGCCCCATCCCGCTGCCCACCGAAAAGGAGATCATCACCATTCTCCGCGCTGTGCATAAATATAAGGACAGCCGTGAGCAGTTTGAGATGCGCACCCACAAAAGACTCATTGACATTTTAAGACCTTCCAACAAGACTATGGAAGCTCTTACAAGCCTTGAGCTCCCTGCCGGTGTGGAAGTAGAGATTAAACTGTAATCTGCTTTCTACGGCAAGGTCACGTTGGCTGACGCCAACCAATAACCTGAAGGAGGAAATGAAAGACCATGCAAAAATGTATCATGGGCAAAAAAATCGGTATGACCCAAATCTTTGACGAAAACGGCAAAGTAATTCCGGTTACCGTGGTGGAAGCCGGTCCTTGTGTTGTCGTCCAGAAGAAGACAACCGAAAACGACGGCTATGAAGCTGTGCAGATCGGTTATGGCGACATCGCAGACAAAAACGCCAGCAAACCCCGGAAAGGCCATTTCGCAAAGAGCGACCTTCCTGTAAAGCGCCATCTGCGGGAATTCCGCCTGGATGACTGCTCGGTGCTCAATGTAGGCGACGTAATCAAGCCCGACACCTTTGAGACTGGCGACGTGGTGGACGTTTGCGGAACCAGCAAAGGTAAGGGATACGCCGGTACCATTAAGCGCTTTGGCGGCCACATTCAAAAGATGAGCCACGGTGGTGGTCCTATCCACCGTCATGCGGGTTCCATGGGCGCCTGCTCCACCCCTTCCCGTGTAATGAAGGGCAAAAAGCTTCCCGGCCATATGGGCAACGAGCGGGTAACCGTGCAGAATTTGAGCGTTGTGAAAATCGACGCCGAAAACAACCTGATTGCGCTTCGCGGTGCGATTCCTGGCCCTAAAGGCGGAATTGTGTATATCACCGACAGCGTGAAGAAGGCGTAAGGGAGGAGGAAACACACATGCCGAAAGTAACCGTATATGATATGGCAGGCACAAGTGTAGGCGAAATGGAGCTTGCAGAATCCATTTTTGGAATCCAGCCCAATAAAGCCGTTATGCACGCTGCCGTTGTGAATTACCTGGCCAACCAACGTCAGGGCACCCAGTCCACCCTCACTAGAACCGAGGTTAGAGGCGGCGGCAGAAAGCCTTGGCGCCAAAAAGGCACCGGCCATGCACGTCAAGGGTCCATCCGCGCTCCCCAGTGGAGACACGGCGGCATCGCCCTTGGCCCTAAGCCCCGGGATTACAGCTACACCCTGAACAAAAAGGTTAAGCGCCTTGCGCTGAAATCCGCTTTCTCCGCAAAAGTGCTGGACCAAAACTTCATCGTGGTGGATGCTATTTCTATGAACGAGTTTAAAACCAAAACCATCCTGGCTATGCTTAAGGCTCTGGGCGCAGATAAGAAAACCCTTATCGTAACCCCTGTTGCCGACGAGAAGATAGTCAAGAGCGCCCGCAACATCCCCGGCGTGAAAACTGCGGCAGTGAACACACTGAATGTCTACGACATTCTCAACTGCAACAAGTTCATCATCGCCAAAGACGCCGTTACCAAACTGCAGGAGGTGTATGCATAATGAAAACTCCACAAGACATCATCCTGGCTCCGGTTATCACCGAGCGCTCCATGGCTGGCATTGCACAAAGCAAATACACCTTCAAGGTTGCCAAGGCCGCCAACAAGATTGAGATCGGCAAAGCTGTAGAAGCCCTCTTTGCAGGCACCAAGGTTAAATCGGTGAACACCATGAACGTTCGGGGCCGCATGAAGAGAATGGGCAAATACGCAGGCTATACCCCCAGCTGGAAAAAAGCCATTGTAACTTTGGCCGACGACAGCAAGGGCATCGAATTCTTCGAGTCTATGACCTAATGGACCGCCTGCAACCATTGTATGGGGTTCTCCTGACCCCGCTAAGTAACAGAGGAGAGTGAAACGAACATGGCTATTAAAACCTATAAGTCGACGACGCCTTCTAGGCGCCAAATGTCGGTGGTTAGCTATGCCGGTCTTTCCAAGGTAGAGCCCGAACGGTCGCTGCTTGCACCGCTGAAAAAGAATTCGGGCCGCAATAACACCGGCAAAATTACCGTTCGCCACAGAGGCGGCGGTAACCGCAGAAAGTACCGCATAATTGACTTTAAGCGCAACAAACACGATATTCCTGCCCAGGTTCTTACTCTGGAGTACGATCCTAACCGCAGCGCTCATATCGCTTTGCTGCAATATGAAGATAGCGAAAAACGCTACATTCTGGCCCCTGTTGGCCTGAAGGTGGGCGACACCGTTATCTCTGGCCCTGGCGCCGACATCAAGCCCGGCAATGCACTGCCCCTGGTAAACATCCCGGTGGGTACTGTGGTGCACAATGTGGAGCTGTATCCCGGAAAAGGCGGCCAGCTGGCCCGCGCAGCCGGTATGTCCACACAGCTGATGGCTAAAGAAGGCGCTTACGCACTGCTGCGTTTGCCCTCCGGCGAGCTTCGTCGGGTGCCGGTAAACTGCATGGCCACTATTGGCCAGGTAGGCAACACCGACCATGAAAACACATCCATAGGCAAAGCCGGCCGTAAACGGCACATGGGTTGGAGACCCACCGTTCGCGGTAGCGTTATGAACCCCTGCGATCACCCCCACGGCGGTGGTGAGGGCAAGAGCCCCATCGGTCGTCCCGGACCGGTTACCCCTTGGGGCAAACCTGCGTTGGGCTACAAGACCCGTAAGCGGCACAACGCCAGCAACAAGTTTATTGTAAAACGCAGAGGCGATAAGTAGAGCTGAAAGGAGGCATGTAAAACATGGGCAGAAGTGTTAAAAAAGGACCATATGTGCTACCTGTACTGCTCAAGCGCGTTCAGGATATGAACGAAGCCAAGGAAAAAAAGGTGCTGAAAACCTGGAGCCGCGCTTCCACAATCTTTCCGGATTTTGTGGGACATACCTTTGCGGTGCACGATGGCAGAAAGCACGTACCGGTATATGTAACCGAGGATATGGTAGGCCACAAGCTGGGTGAGTTCGCTCCCACCAGAACCTACAGAGGCCATGCCGGAGCAAAAAAATCAGGCGCGAAGTAGGCCGGAAGGAGGAAGACAAATGGAAGCAAGGGCTTATCTGAAACACGCCCGTATTTCGCCCCGTAAAGTGAAAATCGTTCTGGATCTCGTAAGAGGCAAGGACGCAAAGCTGGCAGAGGCGATTTTAAAGCACACCCCCAAGGCAGCATCCGAGCCGCTGTTTAAGCTGCTTAGATCCGCCGAGGCCAATGCAGAAAACAACCATGGCATGGACCCCGCACGGCTGTATGTAGCCGAGTGCTTTGTCTGCCCCGGGCCCACCATGAAGCGCATCAGACCCAGAGCGCAGGGTAGAGCATTCCGTGTGCTCAAGCGCACATCTCATGTTACTATAGTGCTCAAAGAGCGCGAAGAATAAGCTGAAAGAGGAGGTAAACTATGGGCCAAAAGGTAAATCCGCACGGACTCCGTGTCGGTGTAATTAAGAATTGGGATTCCCGCTGGTTTGCTCGCGACGACGCTTTCGGCGACATTCTGGTTGAGGACTTCAAACTGCGTAAGTACCTCAAAAAAGCGCTGTACGATGCAGGCATGCCAAAGATTGAAATTGAACGCGACGCCACCAAGGTGCGCAGTCATA
>CAYNCW010000301.1:0-3755 GCA_964395635.1 uncultured Oscillospiraceae bacterium | reverse complement strand
CTTTTCATGCCGCACTACCTAGGAATTCCTCTGCGGCCAGCTTAGAAATCAAAATGGCAAGGAGAAGTGAGCAGAACATGGGAAATTGGACATTGGCAGGTTCGGTTATGTTATCAGGATTACTAATTGTATTTTTAGCCTTGGTAATACTAATCGTATTGGTAACCTTGATGGGTAAATTATTGGGAACAAAACCCCAAACGCCCAAAAAAACACCTATGGCAAACGAGAAACCGGCACCATCCACAGCAAAGCCCGTTGCTTCTCCGGTTTCGGCACCTAATGTTGTTTCGTCCAGCGGAATGCTAGTGGGAAGCGGTATTCCAAACGAAATTATTGCGGCAATTTCCGCGGCTATAGCAATGGAAATGGGTGACTCTGCATCCGACTCTACCTATGCCATCACCAGTATCCAGCGTCAGCGCAGCGCCCGTCCTGTCTGGGGATTGGCAGGTATTCAGCAAAACACACAACCGTTTTAACAGGTAAAACAGGAGAGAGAGGGTGCTATTACTATGCTGGGAACAATTGCTTCAACCTTAACCGAGCTGACCGCCAGCTCCGGCCTTGCCAATATGACCCTTGGCCACTTAATCATGATACTAATTACCATTGGATTGTTTTATCTGGCTATTGCAAAGGGGTTTGAGCCGCTTCTGCTGATTCCTATTGCCTTTGGTATGTTGCTGGCAAACCTGCCGGTAGCAGATCTGTCTTCCTTCAGTCAGGGTGGGCTGATGTACTACCTCTACCAAGGCATTAAAATCGGCATCTATCCACCTCTGATATTTATGGGGGTTGGTGCTATGACCGACTTCGGTCCTCTGATTGCAAATCCCAAAAGCTTTTTGCTGGGCGCTGCTGCACAGCTGGGGATTTTTGTAGCCTTTATCGGCGCTATGATTATTGGATTTTCTCCCCAGGAAGCGGGTTCTATCGGTATCATCGGTGGTGCAGATGGCCCAACCGCCTTATACACAGCCTCCAAGCTTTTGGTAAACAGCCCTGGCGGTGAGGGGCTGATTGCATCCATTGCTATTGCAGCCTACTCCTATATGGCTTTGGTGCCAATAATCCAACCACCATTTATGAAGCTACTTACAACTCCTAAAGAGCGCGCAGTAGTGATGGAGCAACTGAGACCGGTTTCCAAACTGGAAAAGGTTGTTTTCCCCATCATGGTAACCATCGTGGTCTCCTTGCTGGTTCCCTCTGCTGCTCCTCTGATTGGAATGCTAATGTTGGGCAATCTGTTCCGTGAATCTGGTGTTACCGAGCGTTTGTCCAAAACAGCACAAAATGAACTGATGAACATAGTCACCATATTCTTGGGTGTTTCGGTTGGTGCCACTGCTTCAGCAGACCGATTCCTGACAGCACAAACACTTGGCATCGTCGCTATGGGTCTTGCTGCTTTCATCTTTGGTACCATTGGCGGTGTGCTATTTGGTAAAATCATGTATGTGATTACCGGTGGTAAGGTAAATCCTTTAATTGGTTCAGCTGGTGTCTCTGCAGTTCCTATGGCTGCCCGTGTTTCCCAAAAGGTAGGCCAGCAGTATAACCCAGCCAACTTCCTTTTGATGCATGCCATGGGCCCCAATGTAGCCGGTGTTATCGGCTCGGCAGTTGCCGCTGGTGTACTGATTTCGGTGCTCAGTTAACAAAAACGTATTACAAATAAAAGGAGAACCACAGAGTTTGAAATGTGGTTCTCCTTTTATTGTGCAATTAAGACCAATGGTTGTATTGTTCTACACAGTAGGGTCATGTGTGCATAATTAAATAAGCTGTAAGCATTATTCCGGGCTCAGCCTACCACACCAAAAACATAAGCGGTACCGCCATCCAAAGTTGGACAGCGGTACCGCTTATGCTTTTCTATTTACATAGTACAACCGGTTATTTACCGGCAGCTGCGCTTTTGCCTGCAATGCGGCCAAATACGGTGATGTCGGCCAAGGCATTACCGCCCAGACGGTTGGTCCCATGAACTCCACCAGTTACCTCACCTGCAGCATACAGACCTTTGATAACTGCACCATCTTTAGAAAGAACCTGTGCATCGGTGTTGATTTGAATACCACCCATGGTGTGGTGGACAGTGGGCATACGGCCACCTGCATAGAAAGGAGCGGTATCAATCTTATCCATAAACAGCTTGCGGCCCATAGGATCGTTGCCACCTGCTTCTACAGCTTTGTTGAAGCCTTCTACAGATGCCACCAGGTTGGCAGGGTCTACATCGATTTGTTTTGCCAAATCCTCCAAAGTATCGGCTTTGAAAGCACGGCCTTCAGCTACCAGCTGGTCAATGGTTTCGTTAAAGTTGTTTTTGGTGTCGCCTGTGGGGTAAGAGTGTTGATCCAGAATAACCCACATATACGCATCGGTTTGTTCAAACAGTGCTTTGGTCATAACATCTCTGCGCTCATCTTCTGCAACAAAGCGGTTGCCATCTTTGTTTACAAAGATGCGGTTTTCCACACCTTGCTCAATGTTGCCGCTGAGGCTTCCTGTTGCAGGATCACCCATAGGCAGCAGCTGGATGTACTCCAGGTCAATAAGATTTGCACCAACAGCTTCTGCCAGAACCAGACCGTCTCCGGTTGCACCGGGGTGGTTGGTTGTTTTAATGTTGGTCAGGGTGGGCCAGCTCTTGTTGTATTTGTCCCGCAGTTCAATGTTGTTACCAAAACCGCCGGTTGCAACAACTACACCTTTGTTGGCTTTCAGGGTTACGGTGTTGCCGGTTTTGCCCACAGCCACAACGCCGGTAACAGCACCGTCCTGGGTAATGAGAGATTCCGCTTTGGTTTCGTACAATATTTCAATATCATTTTTTTCCGCAAAGTTCAGGTAGGTTTCAATGTAACCGGTACCCAAAGGCTTTACAGGCTTGTGGGCTCTGGGCCATAGACCACCCAATACAGTGAAGATGGAATCGGTAAACTCCATGCCCATGCTTTCCAGCCAATGAACACCCTCCAGCGCATTGTCCGCCAAGGTTCTTACCATCTCTGGGTTAGCAGCCTTGTCTCCACCTTCAAAAGTCTGCTGATAGTGCAGATCCGGGGAATCATCCACAGGTGGCTCCATTTTGGATTGACGCTCTGGGTCTGCTGCATTGTATGCAGCACCAGAAATAATGGTGTTACCACCTGCTTTGGGCATCTTTTCAATGATAATTACACTGGCGCCTTCTTGTTTGGCAGATGCAGCAGCTGCAAAGCCTGCACCACCAGCGCCAATAACAATAACATCAGCTACTTTCTCTACATCCTCTTCTTTATCAGCACTGGTGTCAGCAGCTGCGCTAAATACAGCTACATCCAGTCCGGCTGCTTCCACTGCCAGCTTAACCGCTTCCTTGATGCCTTCGCTTGTAAAGGTTGCGCCAGAAATGGAGTCTACTGCAACAGTCTGATATTTTACAATGTTGGCGGGAATTTCAGAAATAGCCAGGTCGGAAATGCTGGGAGACTCTTTGTGCTCTACAACAGTTACAGCTGCAATTTTGCCATCTACAAACTTTGTTTCCACCACAATTTTGTCATTGTGCCCTGTCCCTTCTGTGGTTTGCACAATCTCTGCGCCGGTTGTTGATTCAGGTGCAGAGCTGGTTTCTGCCGGAGCCGGTGCCGGTTTGGTGCCGCAAGCAGCCAAAGACAATACCATTGCCATGGCAATCAACGCAGACAACATTTTTTTGCTTTTGTTTAAAAACATGATATACCTCCTAAAAACTTTGTGGT
>CAYNCW010000300.1:0-3760 GCA_964395635.1 uncultured Oscillospiraceae bacterium | reverse complement strand
AATGAAGGGGAACACACCAGGAAAGGAAGTTTCTTGTATGAAGCAACTGTTGACGGGCAATGAAGCTATCGCCCGAGGCGCCTGGGAAGCAGGCGTGTCCTTTGCCTCGGCCTATCCCGGAACCCCCAGCACCGAAATACTGGAAAACACTACCTTATACCCTGAAATCCGCTCGGAATGGGCCCCCAACGAAAAGGTGGCTATGGAGGCTGCTATCGGTGCATCCATTGGCGGTGTGCGCAGCATGGCCTCTATGAAGCATGTGGGGGTGAATGTGGCTGCCGACCCACTGTTTACCTCCTCCTATACCGGTGTGGGCGGGGGGATGGTGCTGGTTTCCGCCGATGAACCCGGCCAACATTCCTCCCAAACCGAGCAGGATAACCGCTACTACGCTCTGGCTGCCAAGCTGCCTATGTTGGAACCCTCCAACAGCCAGGAAAGCAAAGATATGATGATAGCTGCCTATACTCTCAGCGAAGAATACGATACCCCTGTATTTTTCCGCACCACCACCCGGGTATGTCACTCCAAAAGCATTGTGGACTGTGGCCAACGCCAACTACCAGACTATAAACCCTACAAACGGGATGCAGCAAAAAACATACTGGTTCCCGCCAATGCCCGGCTTCGCAGAGCTGCTGTGGAAAAGCGGATGGAACAGCTAAGGGAATACACCGAGTCCACCCCCTTTAATTACATAGAAAAAGGTGGTAAAACTGGAATTATCGCCTCGGGAATCTGTTACCACTATGCAAGGGAGGTATTTGGCGGCGCCGCTACCTATTTAAAATTGGGCTTTACCAATCCCCTGCCAAATAAGCTGCTGCAAACCTTTGCAAAAACTGTGGAAACCATATACGTCATAGAAGAAAACGACCCCTATCTGGAAAACTGGGTAAAGTCCTGTGGCATAGCCTGCACAGGCAAAGCGCTCTTTCCCCCCTACGGGGAGCTGACGCCGGATATACTCCGCAAGGCCCTTTGGGCAGAGGATCTGCCCGCTATTGGTTACGACAAAAGCATGGTGGTTCCCCGACCGCCCATACTCTGTGCTGGTTGTCCCCACCGGGGGCTGTTCTATGAGCTGGGCAAACGGAAAAATGTGGTCATCTCTGGGGATATTGGCTGCTATACCCTTGCCTTTACCCCACCCTACAACGCTATGGACACCGCAGTTTGCATGGGGGGAGCCTTCAGCATTGGCCACGGCATACAGCTTGCCGCAGATATATCCGGCCAAAATCTGCGGGTGGTGGGGGTTATGGGGGATTCCACCTTTTTCCACACCGGTCTCAATTCCCTGGCGGAGGTGCTGTACAACGGCAGTAAGACCATCTGCATTATCCTGGACAACCGCATTACCGGCATGACCGGTCACCAGGAAAACCCAGGTTCCGGCAAACATGCTGGGGGAGACCCCGCCCATCAGATGGATATTGCCGCAATTGTGCGGGCCATGGGTGTTCAGCAGGTAGCGGAGGTAAACCCCAATAACCTCCAAGAGGTGCGTACTGCATTGGACAACGCCCTGGCCAGCGATGCCCCCTCTGTAATTGTCACCCGGTGGCCCTGTGTGTTAAAGCAGATGGACCCAGAGGAAAGAAAGCTCTATGGCAACCCCTTCACCACCAAGTTTGTGGTGGAACCAGACAGCTGTATAAACTGCAAAAGCTGTATTCGTGGCGGATGCCCCGCTATCTCTATAGATTCGGCATTGGAAAAAGCGGTTATCGACCTACCCCAATGTGTGGGATGCGGTGTCTGCGCCCAAATCTGCCCCAAACAAGCTATTCTCCCCGGTTAATATTTCTTCTGCAGATAAACGTAGGAATGCAGCAGAAGGCATTGATGGGGTGGCAAGTTACAAATATCTCTGGGGTGCGATTACCAACTGCTGTGGAAAGGAAGTGGGTGTGTTATGACAAAAAGCATACTGCTGGTGGGGGTTGGAGGCCAAGGCACCATTCTGGCCAGCAAGCTGTTAACCATTGGACTCATGCAGTCGGGATATGATGTAAAGATGAGTGAGATACACGGCATGTCCCAGCGGGGAGGGGCTGTCTCCTCCCAGGTGCGATACGGCGCCAAGGTGGAATCCCCGGTGATTGAGCGAGGTGGCGCAGATATCCTGGTGGCCTTTGAGAAGATGGAGGCTCTGCGCTGGCTGGAATACCTCTGCCCCGACGGCCAGGTTATCGTAAACGACTACCAAATCAGCCCCATGCCGGTTGTCAGCGGCGTAACAGAGTATCCCACCGGCATTCTGGAGGAGCTGTGCAGCAAAGCCTCCACCACCGTTGTAAAGGCCTTTGATGAAGCGGTGGCTCTTGGCAACTCCAAGGTGCTCAATAGCATCCTGCTGGGTGCAACCATACAGAAAATGGGACTTCTGAACATTAATTGGGATGGCATTATCAAGGATCATGTAAAACCCGCCTTTGTAGAGCTAAACCAAAAGGCACTAGCCAAGGGGCGCTTTTTGATCTAATCATTTCCCTGGCAATATACTTTTGCAATCACAAAGCCACCCCAACAGGCAGCTGCCAGTTGGGATGGCTCTTCACTATCTGGTCATATTAGCGGTAAAACACCATTCGCACCATAATGGCGCTCATAATAAAGCCCATCAAATCCGCAGTAAGGGAGGCGGGCAGGGTGTGTCTGGTTTTTTCTATCTTTACCGCACCGTAATACACCGCAATGGTGTAAAAGGTGGTTTCGCTGGATCCCTGTATCACACTGGCCACCCTGCCCACATAGCTGTCCGGCCCGTGGGTGGCAAGGAGATCGGTAAACAGCACCATAGCCCCGCTGCCAGAGATAGGCCGCAGCAGTGCCAGCGGTATCACCTCTTTGGGTAACGTAAGCAGATTTGCCAGTGGCGATAGGGCATGGCTTAAAATATCCAGCGCCCCCGAGGCTTTAAACATACCCACACAGGTCATCAAAGCCACCAAGGTAGGCAGAATGTTGATAGCGATTCTCAGCCCCTCCTTGGCGCCCTCCAAAAAGGTGTTAAACACATCCACCTCCTTGATAAGCCCAAAGACAATGATAACCGAGATAATGGACGGCACAATCATGTTGCTTATGGTCATACGCGTCGCCTCGTAAATCTGGAGAGTAGTTTTGCCATAAGAATGCCCGACACTATGGATATGCTCGAGGCTATCCAGGTTGCAGGCATAAAGTCCATGGGGATTACCGCTCCGTTATTGGCTCTAAGCAGGGCTGTGGTGGTGGGAATCAGCTGTAACGAAGCGGTGTTTAGCACTACAAACATTGCCATATTGTCGGTTGCATATCCGCCGTGCTTGGTTTCCTTGGCCATCTCCTTCATAGCCGCAATACCTAAGGGGGTGGCCGCATTGCCAAGCCCCAACAGGTTTGCAGATATATTCAGGGTGATTGCCTGTGCCGCAGCACTTTTGTAGTCCATATCTTTAAACAACAGCTTTATCACCGGTGCAAATAGGCGGCTGAGCTTGGCGGTAAGCTGGGCTTTTTCCGCCACCTTCATCAACCCGCTCCACATACACATTGCCCCAGTCAGCGAGATGGTCAAGGTTACTGCGCCACCACAGTCGGTTATAGCAGCATTGGTTACTGCATCCATCCTTCCTTGACCAATACCAAATACCAGCGACAACAGTATCAGTCCGGAGAAAATCCACTTCATCATACCCTCTGGCACCTCCTATTCCTGTCCTGTACCAGTGTATGTTGTATATGACATGTAAAATGCATAAATCTACCC
>CAYNCW010000299.1:0-3775 GCA_964395635.1 uncultured Oscillospiraceae bacterium | reverse complement strand
CGGCATCTTGATCGCCAACATACCCAATAATTCCGCACATACTCCTAATCCCCTTTCATATCAATGCAGCAGTTCTGCATCTGGCTTTAGTATATAAAACGTGAAAAACAACAATTATGTTACAGTTTTTAAGTAATTTCCAAAATTTTTATTTACCTTTTTAAAAAGCGTCTACTAAATAAAATCAGTCGTTGGAGCATTGTTCGGCATGACAATTGTGCCCACACAGCTGCCTTAACCTGACTGCTATTTAATAAACGCTTTTGCTGAATGTTTTGCCCAGTTGGTAGTATACACCCATCTGGAAAAAGTGTCAATGAAAGGCCGTTTTTCTTTACTCGTACCGCAGTGCTTCTATGGGATCCATCTTTGCCGCTTTGTTGGCGGGATAATACCCAAAGAACACCCCGATAAACATAGAGAACAACACAGCGATAATGATGGTTGGAACGTTGGCGCTTGCCTGAGAACCCAACAGGCTGGAGCCTACCGCGCCAAGGCCCAATCCCAGCAGCACACCAATAAAGCCACCTATCATACAGATGATCATAGATTCCACAACAAACTGGCTGCGAATGGCGCTGCTGCGCGCCCCCAACGCTTTGCGGGTACCAATTTCCCGGGTGCGTTCAGTAACCGAAACAAGCATAATGTTCATAACACCGATACCGCCAACCAACAGGGAAATAGCTGCTATTGCGGCTATAGCCAGCTTAACAGTAGACAGCATGGTGGTAGCCTGCTCCAGCATAGAGCCCATACTGAATCCCACAACTGTGTACTTGGGATTGTTTTTATAAAACCGTTCAAAATAGGCTTCCAATTTTGGCTTCATCACCATGGGGTCGGTGCCTGGTGCCGTGGTTACCATAAAGTAGGTATATCCTTTTTCCGCTCCGGAAAGCTTCTTGGCAGTGCTTACCGGTATATATAAACCGGTGCGCAGATCCTCTTCCGGGCCGGAGAATCCCCCGAAGCCCATGGACTTGTATTGGTAGACACCCACGATGGTAAAGGTGTAAATCTGTCCGCCTACAGATACTTTCAGCTCCTGTTCCAGTGGGGTTTTGCCACCTGGAAACAATTTTCCCGCTAGCTTATCGGATACCACCGCAACATTCTTGCTGCCCAGCACATCCCTACGGCTGATAAACCTGCCTTCTACCAATTCTATATTGTCCGCAATCTGGGTTCCGTCGGTAACCCCCTGGACATGCACATTGGCATACAATCTCCCATCCTGGGCTTTGCCGGCTCCAAAGGTATGTGTGACGCTAACCGCCAGCACCTCCTCTGGCAATGCATCAAAAAGACCGTAGATCATATCATCGGTTATCCTGTCCGTTTCCGGCACATTGGAGTAATACCCTGATTCCCGCATGACAATATCCATCTCAATATTGTTGACACCAAAGCTAGCCATGGTTTCGGTGAGAGTTCGGGTCATGGCATCGCCGATGGTGGTGATGGCAATAACCGAGCCAATTCCTATAATAATGCCCAACATGGTGAGCAAAGACCGCATTTTGCTGGCACGCAGTCCTGCCAGGGCCAGCATCACATTTTCAAGCAGTCGCACGGGGCCCACTTCCTTCCCCGAGGTTGTTGGTGTGCACCCCGATTATTTTCCCGTCGCTTAAAGTAATAACCCGGCCAGTTTCGGCGGCAAGCTCCGGATTATGGGTTATCAGCACAATGGTTTTGCCCTGCTCCTTGTTGAGCTTGTGGAACAGATCCATCACCATACGGCCGGTCTCGGTATCCAACGCGCCGGTAGGCTCATCTGCCAAAATAATGTCCGGGTTGTTGGCCATGGCCCTTGCAATGGCTACCCTCTGCTTTTGTCCACCGGAGAGTTCGTTGGGCAGATGCTTCATTCTATCCCCCATCCCCACCATCTCCATCAGCACCTTTGCCCGGGCAACACGTTCACTGCCGGACACACCGCCATACAGCATAGGTAGTTCCACATTTTTTAAGGCGCTGGTTCGGGGAATCAGGTTGAAGGTTTGAAATACAAAGCCAATATACTTGTTGCGTATATCCGAAAGCTTGTTGTCCTTCATGCTGTTGATGTCCTCACCGCTGAGCATATACTGGCCTTGGGTGGGCTTATCCAATGCCCCAATGATGTTCATCAGGGTGGATTTTCCTGAGCCGGATGCCCCCACAATAGAGACAAATTCTCCTTCTTCCACCGTGAGATCAATACCTTTGAGAATGGTGAGCTCATTGGGGGTGCCGATATAAAACTTCTTGACTATCCCCTGCATATCAATAATTGTTCTGCTCATATATCGCTCCCCTTTAGCCTGCCATCTTTTGGGGCATTGGCATTTCCCCGGTATCCGGTACTATCGGCATACCCGGTATAACGCCGGCGGCATCCCGCAGCACCAGCATACCGTCTGAAAGCTCTTGCGCAGAGACTTCTATGTACAGATCAGTTTCCATGCCGGTTTCTACCGGTATTGCCTTGGGCAGATAGCTGCCATCCTCCTGCTGCTGAGCAATATAGATGACCTCTGCCCCGTTTTCATCCGCTCCCACCGCTTCGTAAGGGACACTGTAAACGCCCTTTACCTCTTTGGTGATAATATTCAGGCGCACATTCATGCCGATACGCAGTTTGTGCTGGGACGAGGTTACCTCCAGCTCGGACTCATACTCCGCATCCCCGGAGGATTCTGCTTCTCCTTTTTTGCTGGCATTGGATGTGGGGGCGATTTTCCGCAGAACACCGGTGTATTCCTCCTCACCGGTTGCATCGGATTTAATGGTGGCCTTTTGTCCGATTTCTACCGCACCAATGTCGTACTCCTTGATGTTGGTGACAATCTTTAGGGTATCGTCATCCTGTATTACAAAGAGCTGTCCGCTGCCGGAGCCCCCCTGCACTGCATTCACTGCGGTTATCACACCGGAGGCTGGCGCAGTGATCACCCCTTTGTCCAGATCCTGTTGCATCTTTTGCAGAGCGATATACTGATCGTTAAAGTTGGCATTTAATTCAGCCGAGGTGATTTTGTCCTGATAGTTGGCCACACCATTTTTGCTGGCTACCTTAATGGCCGCAAGATTTTTTTCTGCTTCTTCCACTGCGGCCTTTGCCTTTTCATAGGTGATTTCCCGCTGTGTAACTGCATCTCTCAGCTCTCGCAGAGAACTGTCGTATACATCCTCGTTGTCGTTGATGATAACCTGGTCTCCCCTGGCCTCGTACAGGGTGTGTCGTGCTGAGCTCACCGCTCTGCCAGCGGATTCCAGCTCCAGGTTGGCGGATTCAAGCCGTGCTTCTGCTGCCAACAGGCTGGTTTCATAATCATTGTCCAGATTGTATTGGTATGTATCCAGCTCCCTTTGTGCCACCTGTAGGGTTTGTTTGGCGTTTGCCTGGGAAGCACTCAGAGATGCTCTTCTCTGGGCGATATCTGATTCCAGGCTGCTGGTGTCCAGCTCGGCCAGTATATCCCCTTGCTGCACCTTATCTCCAACCGATACATGCACTGCCTTCACTGGATAGCTCAGACTGGAGAATACCTCGGTGGTCTGCTGGCTGTATACTGTGCCGGTCGCGCTCACCGCGCTTACAAGATCCTCTTTCTCCAATGTAATCACACGTGTCGGCATGATTTTCGCATTTTTCATACCTGTTGCCGATACAATCACAACCGCACCGATTGCCAAGGCACCAGCGATTGCTGCAATTAAAATCCACTTCTTTTTTTTGGTCATGGTAGTTAGCCCCCTACACACACATAGTTATCAAATTATA
>CAYNCW010000298.1:0-3785 GCA_964395635.1 uncultured Oscillospiraceae bacterium | reverse complement strand
GCATCATATCCTTGGATGGTAAGCTTTTATAGGCGATAAAGCACTTAAAAAAGAGGCGGTTGTAGAAGTGAAGTGTGAATTCTTTTACAGCAACCTCTTCTGATGTTAACATGTAAAATAATTTATACCCTGTTGCTATTTTGTTTCACTCCATGTGGGCTTACCTGGATTTTATTTTGAATTTATGCTAAAATAATCAATAATCCACAAAGCAGGCTAGCCATG
Source organism: uncultured Oscillospiraceae bacterium (assembly GCA_964395635.1). GTDB lineage: Bacteria > Bacillota > Clostridia > Oscillospirales > Ruminococcaceae > WRAV01. The sequence continues at coordinate 3,560 of CAYNCW010000298.1, read as the reverse complement.
CTCTTCCGCCAACAACGGTGAGTACAGCGGTTGTATGGGACAATTGCCTATGGCATGAAAATGGGATTGGCTGCTTTCTTGCCGCTGGAATATATAGTAGGGGGTGTGATATGAACGAACCATTGCTGGAGCATATCGGTAAAAAAATAAAGCTCTATCGCAAAGCAAAAGGTATGACCCTGGCAGATTTGGCGGCCCAAATTAACAAGAGCAAAGCCACCATGTCCAAATACGAAACCGGTGGCATATCCATTGATATGGTCACCTTATTTGATATTGCCCAGGCACTGGACATAGACCCGGTGCGTTTGACCGATTACAACATTCCCAAGCAAAGCCGAGTTCCATCTGTAAAGTATCCGTTGGGGGAGCCCAATTTATTGTACCTGTACCATATGGATTCTAACACCATATTTCATTCGGTAATTACCATGCACGAAAACCAACTCACCGGTAAGATTGAAGCCACCCTGTACTACAAAGCAGACAATCTCAGCAGTTATGAAAAATGTGATTGCCTATATCATGGTGAGCTGCGCAGCCATGATGCAGTATCCTGTTTTACCTTTCAGAACTACTACAATTCAGTGGAATCCTTGGTGGCAAACTATATGGTGCCAATGAACAAGGTGGAATATTTGGTGGGGATGCTTAGCGGTTTGCATAGCCCGTCCTTTTTGCCCATTGGATTTAAAACCATACTATCTGCAGCACCTATGCGCAAAGATGATACCTTGCGGGAACAGCTAACCTTATCCAAAGATGTCTTTAAAGAGATGAAAACCCGAAATATGCTGCTGATTTAACCGGATATAAAAAACAGGGGTTGCCGTAATTGGCAGCCCCTGTTTGCTATACAAATGTTTATGCACCAAAGAATCTTGCGAATACACCAGTGGAGTTGAGCAGAATCAAAACAATTGCGATAGGGGCAATGAATTTTACTGCTACAGGGTACACCTTACTGAGAAAGGTGTTGGAGTTGTTGGCACCGGTGAGGAACTCCTCTTTGGAAGAGGCAATCCCCAGGCTGAAAATGATAAACAGGGTGCCCAGCAAGCCGGTGATGGGAAGCAGAATGTTGTTTGCCAATTTATCCATGAAATCAAAGTAGTTATAACCCATGATCAAGAAGTTTTCCATTGAGCTGAAGGAAAGAACTGCGGGAATATTGCCCAAGAGCAACACAATGGTAATAATGACGATGCCCTTCTTTTTGGGTACCTTCAATTCGTCTTCCATGTAAGCAAGGGGTACTTGCATCAAGCTCATCATAGAGGTCAGCGCTGCGATAAAGAGCAGCAGGAAGAACAGAGCGGAGAACAACCAGCCTACAGGCATTTGCGCAAATGCACCGGGCAGAGTTACGAATGCAAGGCCTGCGCCCTGGCCAGGGTCAATACCCAAAGCGAACACTGCGGGAAAGATTGCAAGACCAGCCAACAAAGCAATACCGGTATCCATCAGCAGAATAGAGCCGGTAGCGCCAGGAAGATCCGCATCCTTTTTCATATAGCTGGCGTAGGTTATCATAATACCCATACCAAGACTCAAAGAGAAGAAGGAGTGGCCCAGCGCATCCAGAATACCCACAAAGGTAAGCTTGGAGAAATCGGGCATAAACAGGAACTTAACGCCTTCCATAGATCCGGGCAAGGTCAGAGAACGAATCACCAGGATAATCAAGATTAGGCCCAAGGTAGGCATCAGAATCTTATTGGATTTTTCGATACCCTGTGCTATACCGCCAAGGAGAATGACAGCAGTTACCACCAATGCGATGCCTGCAAAGACAAAGGCTTTTCCGCTGGAGATAAACGCGCCGAAAGCAGCACCGGTATCGGCAGTCATATTGGACCAATTGAACAAGCTTTCAAACACATAGCCCAAAGACCAACCGGCCACAACAGGATAGTAGCACATGATGATGGTGGGAGCCAAAATGCTGAACAAACCGGTGATCCACCAATGGGTTTTGGGGGCAAGCTTTTTAAATGCGCTGATGGTGCTCAGGCCGCTTTTACGACCAATGGTTAGCTCCGCGATAAGTACCGGCATACCAACCAACATTACGCACAGCAGGTAGACCACTAAAAAGGCGCCGCCGCCGTTGACGCCAACCATGTAGCTGAAGCGCCAAATGTTACCCAGGCCTACGGCACTTCCTACCGCAGCCATGATGATACCAAGCTGAGAAGCAAAGTTGTCGCGATTTCCGTTGTTTTGATTTTTACTCACAAAAACACCTCACTTTAAAATAAAAAACAGCATGTATTCACTACGCTTATTTGTCCCGGAGTTAACATTTGTTAACTGTTGTGACTAATAGCCGCTGCGCAGGCAATGGAATAGAGCTTGCTTTGGTCGGAATCTGAGCGGGAGGTTAATATAATGGGTGCCTGTGCGCCCATTATCACACCGCCGAACAGACAGTCACCACCTGTGGTGAACACTTTCAAACTGGAGTTTGCAGCCTCGATATTGTGAAACAGAAGGATATCTGCCCGCCCTGCAACCGGAGAATCCACCTTTTTGTGTGCGGCGGCTTCTTCGGATAAAGCCAAATCCATGGCCAAAGGCCCATCCACGATACAGTCTCGTATTTGGCCACGACGGTTCATCACACTCAGCAATGCGCCGTCCACAGTGGCCTGCATAGCTGGATTGACAACCTCCACAGCAGCAAGTGGCGCAACCTTGGGACAGGTTACCCCCATGCCCTTTGCAGCTTTTATAGCGTTGCGAATCAGCTCTACCTTGGTGGGCAGATCCGGATAGGTGACCATGGCTGCATCAGTTAGTAGCAGCATACGGCGCAAAATAGGGGAGTGAATAATACCCACGTGGGATAAAACCCCGTCGCCCCGAAGGCCCTTCTCTTTATCCAGAACCGCTCGAAGAAGATCTGAAGTCTGCAGCAACCCCTTCATAACCATATCCGCTTTGTTTTCCCGAACTAGGTCTACAGCTGCCCGGGCAGAAGCTTTGTCGCTGTCTGTATCTACAATGGTCATTGGGGAAAGGTCGATGGCCAATTCAGTGGCTAGCTGCTTGATTTTGGCCTTGTTGCCGCACAATATGGGAATGGCAATCTTTTTATCGTAGGCTTCTGCCACTGCTTTGAGCACTACATCGTCTTCCGCGGCGGCAACCGCAACCTTTTTGGGGGCAGGCAGACGCAATTTTTCTAAAAGAGCAGCGAAATTCACCATTTGTCGTCCTCCCTTTAGATACGTAAAAAGGTGGATCGCCAATCCCACTCTATTCCATGCGCTTGGTGCCCCATCGAATCAGAAGAGTTTGGATATCCACTATTTTCCATAAGTATTAACCAAAGTATTAATACTATTATATATATTTGAACGATATAAATCAAATATATGAATGAATACTATAGTGAAATTGTACATGCAATTTGTTTCTTAAAAAGAAACAAATTTGCAAAAATACAGTGTTTTTTAAAAAATCCTACAATTAAAAAATGACATACTTTCAAAAAAGTATATTTTGGTGAAACTTATTAGCAAAAAAAGAGTGGCTTAGGGTTTTTACAATCCCCC
>CAYNCW010000297.1:0-3789 GCA_964395635.1 uncultured Oscillospiraceae bacterium | reverse complement strand
ATATTAGTAAACGATTCAGGAAGTGTTGTATTAAATACTGCACCCACAGCTCCATCCAGCATCACAGTACCGGCCACCGTCAAAGGGGGTGAATCCATTTCTGTATCTTGGGGCGCTGCTTCGGATGCAGACGGAAATCTTTCTGGTTACCGCCTAGATCGGAGTGTAAACGGAGCAGCATACACCCAGGTATATCAAGGCACCGCACTTTCCAGCACCCAAGCAATCACAAAGGGATGGAACACCATTGCTTTCCGGGTAAAATCATATGACTCTGCAGGTGCCGAAAGCGGATACACAACCAGCCCCACCCGTACTGTTATCAACAACACCCCGCCCACCAATCCGGGGGCAGTAAGTTATCCGTCAAACCCACGGTCAGGCAGACCCATCACCATTACCTGTGGTGCATCCACCGACCCGGACAGCAACCCAATTCAATATGTGTGGGAGCGCCGGGTAGATAGCGGGGCCTATGTCCAAATTGGCATTACATCTGCTACCACCACCACCGACACCGTACCGGCAGCGGGAACATACTACCAAGTGCGGGTAAAGGCAGTGGACAACCAGGGCGGGGAATCCGGATACACCACCGGCGCACAAACTGCTATCAGCTACAATGATCCACCGGCTATATCCGGGACAAACACCAGCCTTGGCAACATTACAGCCACCGGATTAACCTACAAATACACCGTAACAGACGATAAAACAGCCAACCTATCTGTAACCATCACCCTAAACGGTGCAGCCTTTAAAACCCTGTCGGCAGCCCCCGGTGTGGAAAACACTCTAAGCATCACCGGCACAGACTGGACAAAAATCTTAAACGGCACCCACACCGTAGTTATTACCGCACGGGATGCAGAGGGCGCAACCGCCACCCGCACAATTACCTTCATCAAAAAGCAGTCGGAAATGGAATTTACCCTGCAGGATCCTAAGGCCATAACATCCAGGCCATACCGCATAGCAGTTAATCTTAGTGGTGCATTTGCCGGTGGTAGTGCTATGACCATCCAGGCCTGTAACAATGCCTTTGACACCACACCCATATGGGAGGATGTCACATCCGCTGTAACCGCTGGCCGGGCATACATATTCACCAACAACCTAAAGCAATCTGCTACCTGGGGTGTAAATATTCGGGTTGCAATCAACCGCCAAACTGCCGAAGGTGCCATATATGTCACAGGGTTTACCTATGCTTTTGAGACAGATGGCGGAAGCAGCTCCGGGGTGCAGATGACAATGATGGATTACCTTCTGACAGAGGTAATACCAAGTGTGATGGAGGGGTAATCTATGGGTGTATTCGCAAGCTTTATAGCCGGGCAAATTATAAACCAGCCGGATACAGAGGCTAAAAAGGACAAATACCAGGCATACTTTGTCCGCACAAGGTTGTACCGTGAAGAGCAGTCGGAGGTTGATAAGCTACTTACAGATGCTGGCTCACCGCCTACAGGGTGGGGGGATATTGCATTGGCACAGCTGCAAAAGCTACGGATTGCAGAATCCAAACAAAAGCTGGCCACCTACCTTGCAGACAACCCCATGCCGTCAAATGTACACGGTGGCAAAGAACAGCTATACAATGTTACCGCCGATAAGCAAGCCCTGCTGACATCCGAGCTGCTTATGGCACAGGGGGCCGCGACAATGAGCCTGCCATACCAGCCAACCTGGAATGCAGTGGGACAACCGTGCGAACCATGGAGCCTGGAAGAACTGTCACAGCTGGCCATGCAGATTGCCGCCTATGTCAAGCCGCTGGTTGCCCACCAGCAGCACCTGGAAGTGGAAATACTGGCTTGCAAAACAGTTGCGCAGCTGAATGCCATTGTTATCTCATACGACCTGGAAGTGGCAGCGTGAAGGAAATAGCCAAATTGTTTGTGCTGTGGTTCGCAATGGGTACCGTCTATTACGTAATAGAAGTTTTGTGGCGGCTACCACGTGGAGAATTGCCCCATTGGTCAATGATTATTGTGGGTGGTTGTTGCGGTGTTCTGGTGGGGACGCTAAACCAACATCCCAATATCTTTAATCTACCGATATTTGCCCAGTGTGTGATGGGAACCGGAATCACACTAGCCGTAGAATTTGTAGCCGGTTGCATTTTAAACCTGTGGCTTGGGCTTGGTATTTGGGACTACAGCAACCTGTGGGGTAACTTGTATGGCCAAGTTTGCATCCAGTTCGCCGGGGCATGGTTTATTCTAATGCCGCTATGTATCTGGCTGGAAGATACCTTACGCCTGGGATTTGGGTGGGATGGTAAGCGGTATAGTTTATACAGCATATATGAAGATTTAATATTTTTACGGTAAAGGACAATTACCTATGGATGAAACAACTATTAAATTGACACTAACCGAGACAGTATCGGTACTATCCATCTGGTTTCATTCGCTTTTGGTACCCAGATACCTACTATACTAGCATAATCCTTGGATTATGCAACCGGGCTCATAGCCGCTTCACACCGGGGCAACGACATTACCAGTTTCACTAGCATAATGACCGTATGAGCCTTGTGCTTATACGGTTTTTTTATATTTAAAAGAGGAGTTGACCTCAAGTGGAAAAAACAGATAAGAACCTGTATTTTTACATAAAATACCAAGGTGTATCGGCGTATTTGTATAGGTAAAAATAAGCGGGCCAGCTCTATCTAGAGTTCTGGCCCGGGTTTTTATTCAATTTATAAGGAGTGGGCTTACCTTGCAGGAGTCAATTTGAGCCCTGCAGTGCTTAGAATAAGCACTGGCTACAGCCCTTATGGCAACGTATCGGTTCTTCCCACCATCCAAAGGCGATTCTGCCTTGGGCGGCTACATTCACAGAATCAAAAAGAGATAGAAAAACCAGAAAAGAACCGCCGGGTGGGAAAATCAGCTTGCCGTTTTCGGTTTCCACTAGGGTTGTATTGGGTTCACCTCTGCGCACAAAGGCCTTAACGCCGCCAGTGGGATCACCTAGTACATTGGAAGCCTGCTGGATTTGTACTTTAGGTACGGGAGCAGGGCAGATGGCGGTGTTGGAAGGGGTTACAAGGGTGGAAATGGTCGGCTTGCCGGGAGGATCGGCGTTGAACCAAAACTGTGCTCGAAAGGGATAATCGGAGATTTCGGTGACAGTCCAAACATTTACATGGAGGTTTACATGGGAATTGCGTGGGTTATATAATCCAGCCCAGGCGCTGGTGCCTTTGCCTAAAAGCAGGTTATCTGCGTAACCTATAAAATAGTTGTCTACGGTGGAGTGATAGAGCTCTATGGGAATGTTTACGGCTTTGATGTAGTCGTGGCCGCAATCATCGGGGTATTGATTTTGTGTTGTATCATACATACTGATCACCTTTATGAATATAGTGTGTATTGTATACTATGTGTAAAAGGCTTAAGATGTGCGTAAACTTTCCGTATTGATAGTTACCTGGCTTGTTTTCTTCAATGGGAGCACACAAAATATGACGCAAGGAAAGGAAATACTTGCATCATTATTTTCTCTGCTGTAGCTGCCAGCAGGGATATATAGACTGAATCAATAGAAATGTTTAGTGTGTGACAGTGTATTTATCTATTAAGCACATACGGAGAACTGTCCTATTGGTAGTTTTTTATTAAAAATAAAAAATGCATTTACAAACCATTCATTTCGTGTTAATCTATTATCATACTTATTTTACAATTAGAAATCGTTTCCACTATGCGGAAAGGGACGATGCAATGCAAACCATAGACAGGGCAATACAAATTATGACCTTGCTGTGACAACGCA
>CAYNCW010000296.1:0-3800 GCA_964395635.1 uncultured Oscillospiraceae bacterium | reverse complement strand
TGATAAACCTTTGCTTTTTCGTAACTGTTTAATAGTATTCATTATTGATTAGCACCTCGATTAATCACTATATTAATAGTTATTCTATTTTTTTTCAAGATTAATATTTAAAATAATAGAAATACTATTGACATTTAGTGATTTGTCTTGTATTATAATAGTATAAACATTAAAAACAATAGCTAAGCAATTGAAATGTAAAGGGGGACTGATGTAGTGAAGTTGAGGGAGTTACCCAAGAACGCTGGGCATACACAGTGTTTTGTGGCCCAGGAGATGGGATCACACAGGCCATGGCATGTGGAGTGTATTGCACACCACAGTTAGAGTGAAAGAGGAGTCCTTTTTTCCAGCACTCCTGGTCACTTTAAATAAAGCAAATGTGACAGTGCATTCTTATTAAAAAATACTGCATACTAGAGGTATATCAAAATGATTAAAGATGGTTGGATTAAGTGCCCTAAATGCGGGAAAAAGCAAAAACCAGTAAACCCAAATACTATACTTATAAATGACCCTTGGGAATGCAAGCGATGCAAGGAATCATTTTTGGTTAACTCAAAACAAACAACATAAAGAGAGCCTCGAGCCTTTGAGCCATGAGCCAATGAAACCAGTGAATACACTATGGTTTGTTGGCTCTTTTTGTTTATATCTGCACTTGTGCAGCGAGTAGCAATAGCCGAAATAAATCAAACTATGTACTAGCATCGAAACCAATACTGATTAAGGTAGGGGATTTGGTTGTCATAAATGAATTGGGTAATCTTCATGTACAAGTATGTCGCATCCTTAATGAGTTTAAAAAAATTCAATGAAAGGGGATACTAATGCAATATGTTCACACCAATCGACTAGGAGGAGGGGATTGGGCTCTTTCAAATCTTCTGGAGCAGTTACCAGATCGCTGCCGAAAATTTTGCCCCCGTATGCGGACGGCAAGGGTACCGGCATTTAACTTTTTTATGTCTGCACATTCAGCAATTAAAGCTATGGCAATTCATGAAACATTCACTGAACAGTTGGCCACTATGCTGGGAGGGTAAACATGCTAAAGCAAACAGACATTATGGAGGCTATCCGCCAGCTGGCAGTTGATAGTATACCTGAACTGGCATACGTAGTGGAGTATGATATGCCGCAAGAATTTAAACGACCAGCTTTACTCATTGAGCATGTTGCTACATCCAGGACGGACGCTGGAGCAACGTTGGTAAACGTCATACAGCAATTCACCATAACAGTATTTGTGGAGGTGGATGACTATAGCCAACCTAATATCCGTAATCTGTTGCAATTGCAAGAAAAAGTTATGGATTTGTTCCTGGAGGGATTTATAAAAGTAGAGGACAGAGCTTTACAGGTAAAAGCATCTACAAGTAGACGGGAAAACGATAAGGCATATGTTGACATTCAGCTTGAGTACATGGATAGCCGCCACAATCAACCCATAGATCTGCCATTCATGGAAGAATTACATACAAAAATCAAACCATAACTGAGAAAAGAGGGATACAAAATGCCACTGCCAAGCATTAACATTACATTTCGCACTTTGGGGATCACTGCTATACAGCGCTCACAAAAAGGTGTAGTTGCACTGATTGTCCGGGGCGATAAGCTTGTGGGAGGGAAATCTTTTACCAATATCAATGAGATCCCCACTGATTGGTGTGATGCCAGTAAGGAATATGCCAAACGAGCATTTACAGGGTATATCAACCCACCGCGCAAAGTAATTGTATACATGATGGATGGGGAGGAACACACTCTGCAGAGTGCCTTAGATTATCTCAGACTCCAGGAGTTTGATTACCTGGCTGGGCCTCCAGACATCACAGAGCAAGAGGCAGATAGTATTGCCAATTGGGTAAAGTCAGAACGACAAAATCACCACTTGGTAAAGGCTGTATTGCCACATGTACCAGCCGACCACGAAGGTATTATTAATTTTACCACCCCAAATATTCATGTGGGGGAAGGCACATATACCGCAGCTGAATACTGCTCTAGAATTGCCGGTTTAATAGCAGGAACACCTATGACTATTTCATGCACATATGCTCCATTGCCAGAAGTAACTGATGTGGAAAGAATGTCCAAAGAAGAAATGGATGAGGCCATTGACAAGGGTGAGTTCATACTCTTCCACGATGGGGAAAAGGTAAAAGTAGGCCGCGGGGTCAACTCGTTTGTTACCACGATTCAAGGCAAAGGTGCAGACTTCAAAAAAATCAAAATAGTTGAAGCCATGGATATGATTGACCATGATATCAGAATGACTGCACAGGACAACTACATAGGCAAATATGCAAATTCCTATGACAACAAGTGCTTGTTGATAATGGCAATCAAGGGGTACTTGGAGGAGCTGGAACGGGCAGTAATACTGGAGCGGGACACTTCTGTTGTTCAAATAGACCTGGATGCACAGGAAATTTACCTGAAAAAGAAAGGTATTAACACAGAAAACATGACAGAACACCAGGTTAAGACTGCCAACACAGACGATCAGGTGTTTCTGCATGCAAGCATTATCATTCTTGATGCCATTGAGAATATTGATTTGACAATTGATATCTAACGATTTAAAGGAGTAAATGCCATATGGATAGTGCAAAGAGAGCTATAGCTGGAACATGGGGGGAAATTTGGCTGGACGGTGAATTTGTATCAGAATGCTACAAGTTGCAAGCCAAAGTAAGCCTAAACAAAGAAGAACTGCCTATGTGCGGGGTAATGTGGACAGACAGCAAGGTCAAAAGTATATCGGGAAAGTTCTCACTTGGGATGTATAAAGTGAATTCACGAATGGCCAGGAAAATTGGCCAGTATATCCGAGAAGGAAAAGATCCACGCTTTGTTATTATCTCAAAGCTGGAGGATCCGGATGCGTATGGCGCTGAACGGGTCGCAATCAAAGATTGCAGCTTCGATGATCTAACCCTTGCAGACTGGGAAGCGGCAGTTGTAGGCAAAGTGGAAGCGCCAGGAACATTCCGAGACTTTGAGTTCCTAGACACCATAACTGCATAATAGCAAAAGGAGAACATACATGAAAAGTGTACTGGATATATTGATGCAAACAGAGGTTGCAGAACAACAAACTAAAAAGCTAAAGATAAAACGGCTCTCCAAACTAGCGGGGGAAGATGTGGTAATTAGCATAAAAGAAATAAGCTATTCGCGTGTGGCAGAAATCAGAAAAGCCCACGAGGATAACCCTGAAATGGAAGTTCATATTGTGCTGGCCAGTGTGGTGGATCCAGACCTGAAAAACAGCGAGTTAATGGCTAAATATAAAGCTACAACTCCTGCTGAGCTTGTTAAGAAGCTGTTTTCGCCGGGTGAGATTGCAGATATATCTAGGGCTGCCCAGCGGTTAAGTGGATATCTCACCATTACGCTGGAGGATGTTGAAAAAAAGTAAGAAAGGATCCGGAGGCTAACATGATGCTGTGGCTACTTCATGAGCATCATATACTTCCGGGTGCCTATACAAAACTACCGGAGGGGGAGAAAACCCTCCTCCGGATTATGTATCAATGGATAACAGATCTGCGGAGGTAAGGCCATGGGTAGGGAAACAAGTACAACATTTATTGCAATAGACCAGGTAAGCCCAGCAATAAACAGCATGCGTAACTCCGGCAAGGCATTTAATAAAGACTTGGAGGAAATTCAGCAGAAAATCCAAGCTTTGCAGATCAAGCAAACCGCATGGTCTGATAGTTACAAGCGGCTACAAACCAATATTGATGCTGCCAAGTTTACAGTAAATTCTGTGAATAAAGACATTA
>CAYNCW010000295.1:0-3807 GCA_964395635.1 uncultured Oscillospiraceae bacterium | reverse complement strand
CAGGGAATCATCTTTCCACAGTTTTTTAGGGCATTTTGCGCAGCAGTAAGTATTCCGCCGCAACAAGGCACCTCCATGCGCAGAACGGTAACACTTTCAATCCGGTTATGGGTCAGAATTTCTGTCAGCTTCTGGGTATATTCTACAGTATCCAGTTTTGGGCACCCAATTAAGGTTACCTTGCCCTGCATAAACTCGCTGTGGATGTTTGCATAGGTATAGGCAGTACAATCTGCTGCAATGAGCAGATCTGCGCCGTCCAAATACGGGGCGGTAACCGGCACCAGCTGTATTTGCACCGGCCAATTGCGCAGCTGGCTGATTTGCTGCTGTTGGGTCTGGGGGGTGGGTTCTGGGTTGCTTGCAGAAATGGATTTGGCCATGCTGCCGGGGCAACCACCCACCAGAGGGGTTTTCTCCGGCATTTTGCCAGCTTCTGCGGACCGCTGGGCCATATGTTGTTGCACCAGAGCTTGGTCAAATTCTGCAGCCTCCCGTTCAATGATGCGGATTGCATCAACAGGGCAGTTGGGTAAACAGGCTCCCAAGCCATCGCAGTAGGAATCGGATATAAGTTTTGCTTTGCCATCTACCAACGCCAACGCACCTTCATGACAGGCATCTATACATAGTCCGCAACCATTGCATGTATCTCTGTCTATCTCAATAATATTTCTTTTCATCCCAAGGTTCTCCTTTTTGATATCTATGAAAATTTAGAATATACTTTACTTTGTTGTTTAAGTATATTATAATGAGAGCAATAAGTCTGTAACGAATGTTACGAAAGTGTGAGAGTTATGGAACTGCAAAAAATTATCACTGACCAACTTTGTAAAAACACCATATTTGAGGGGCTTACCCCCCAGCAAATTAGCAGTATACTGCCTTGTATTGCCATGAACATAAAGTCTTACAGCCCACAGGAATGCGTTTGTGACAAAGGGGAGCCTATAAACAGCATTGGCGTTGTGTTAGATGGCGAGCTGTGTATCTGCAACGAATCCCCCGATGGGCGACGCACAACAGTTGCCAATATCGAAAAAAACGGCTTATTTGGCGAGGCTATCACCTTTTCCACCGATTCTCTGCTTCCCCACCGGGTGATTGCCCAGAATGATGCCCAGGTGCTGTACCTTTCTGGGGAATTCTTTTTGATGCCCTGCGATAAATCCTGTGATTTGCGCCGCGCTCATCAGGTTATTGTGCAAAACATGCTGCGTCTGTTGTCGGACAGAGCCATTATGCTCAACAAAAAGATAGCCTACCTTACTGCAAGTGACCTGCGCACCAAGATCGCCATGTACTTATGTGAACTCTATGAGCTCAACCAAAGCCGCACCTTTAACATGCCGCTGAACCGGGATCGATTGGCGGAATTTTTTGCGGTTGCCCGGCCAAGTTTGTCCCGAGAGCTTGTAAATTTAAAAACCGAGGGAATTATTGATTTTTACCGCAGCAGCGTAAAGATTTTGGATACCAACGCTTTGTACAGAATCGCTGAAGGATAATAATGTTGTTCATCCGTATATCCTAAAAGGGAATGTCTCAACAGAGACTTTCCCTTTTTAATTTATTGTTACATAGAAATTCTCTTAGATTCCTTAGCAAGCCGTTTCTACCTCTGCACCATCGCTAAAGGACATTTATAATACATAAAACATATACTGATTGTAGAGTCTCTTTCCCGATTTACATGATTTGAAGGAAAGACTCTTGCCTGAAATCTTCTGCTATAAAAAGGAAGGTGTCTTATTTTCATGTGCAATCGTTCTTGCAACAACGGTTTTACCGATTTCTCCTGGCGTGGCTCAAATTTTCGGTACTATAGCGGATGCGGTGGTTTCACCGATACCCTATCCCCAGTCACTTTCAACAATTCATCTGAGGGGCGCTGTCCATTTATCAATGGATTCCGTGACGGCTATCGCACCGGGTTTCATGATGGTTTTGTAACCGAACGAGACAGTTGTAGAAGAAACTGCTTCTAACTATAAATTCTAGGGCGAACGCATAAAGAACCATCTTTTGGCGTTCGCCCTTTTGTGTAGGATCCCTGTTTTGCTCCAAAGGCATTGCCAGTCCGTGGCAAAGAGCGTATAATAAAATCGCTAACAAAAACACTTTGTGGCTAAATGCAAAATGGAGGTTTATGAATGAGATTTTTTATTGACACCGCCAATGTAGAGCATATTCGCAAAGCCAATGAGATGGGCGTAATCTGTGGGGTTACCACCAACCCTTCGTTGATTGCCAAGGAAGGCCGGGATTTTGCCCAGGTTGTCGCCGAGATCGCGTCTATTGTAGACGGGCCCATTAGCGGTGAGGTAAAAGCCACCACCACCGATGCCCAAGGCATGATTGCCGAAGGCAGAGAGATTGCCAAGATTCACCCCAACATGGTTGTGAAAATCCCCATGACGACAGAGGGACTCAAGGCCACCAAAGTGTTGTCCGCCGAAGGAATCAAAACCAATGTAACCCTTATCTTTACTGCAAATCAGGCATTACTGGCTGCCAGAGCCGGTGCTACTTATGTATCCCCCTTCTTGGGGAGATTGGATGATATCTCCAACGACGGTGTGGAGCTTATCCAAAAGGTGGCACACATCTTTAAGGTGCATCAGATTGACTCCCAGATTATCTGCGCCAGCATTCGCACACCCACCCATGTCACTGACTGCGCTATTGCAGGTGGGCATATTGCCACCGTACCCTATACTCTGTTTGAACAGATGACCAAGCACCCTCTCACTGACCAAGGCATCGAAAAGTTTCAGCAGGATTATTTGGCGGTGTTTGGTGAGTAAGTTTTACAATTAGAGTACTGAAAAACAGTGAGTTAAAGGAATATACCCTTTGTACTCACTGTTTTATTTTAAGGCTGCTGCACTGAATGGATTTGGTGCAGCAGCCTTTGCCTATTCTACAATGTGGTCAGTATCTGCTTTTTCTTGGTGGTGTATTCCTCTTCATCAATCAGCGCCTGCATGTGCAGTGCTTTTAATTGCTGAAGTTTGGTGGTAATATCCGATATCTGCTGGGAAGAATGGGGATACTGCCGAGACTTGATTTCCATTTGATCCAGGTGGGGCAGCAGGTTTTTGAGTACAGCAAAAGCATTATCCTGCATTAATAGCCCTACCTCATCCCCCAAAAGGTTACGGTAATGGAGCATGGTAAAGGACTGTATATGCTTATAGGCAGGCTCTTTGGTATAACAGATAATATGTTCGATGGGAATACTCATCACTGTAAAGGTGATGGTCTGATACATCGACTGGGTTTCCAAATACTCCAAAAGTCCCAGAGTCGCCTCTATACTATCCCAGCGGGGAAAAAAATGCAGGTGGGTTTCGGTCTTCCAGCAGTAGAACAGCAAATTTACCGTGTGGGGCGCAAACAGGTCGCTGGTCATCTGCAGGGTTTGGGTATTTTCCGGCAACCCCAAAGGCAGCTGCACCAGTGCATAGCGTTGGGCCAGCTGCAGTTGTTGTTCTTCTTTGGATGCAGCAACCGGCTGAGGGGCTTCATGTTGATTATTTGCCTGGGGGGGTTGCATCCGCAGTACCCATGCCAGAAAAAACGCCAGGAAGATAGCGCAAACAAACATCCCCGTTAAAAGCGGCACCTGCCCTGAGGCAACACTAACCCCAAGACAAGCCAGCAGCACAACAATCAGTATAACAATTGACATTCTTTTTACATACCCAGTCATGTCTCAGCCCCCCATTGGCTTTGCAGTTAACTACCCAGTGTCCACTGAGCAACGCAAACACCGCCGCAACGCGGTATGCTCAGTAGGTA
>CAYNCW010000294.1:0-3824 GCA_964395635.1 uncultured Oscillospiraceae bacterium | reverse complement strand
CCGGTTTTCAAGGCCGGATTTTTTACTATCCTTTTGCAGTTGTAAAAATTCTATTTGTAATGGAGCTGAGGAACTATGAAGCAGTATTCTGTTGGAGTTGTTGGGGCCACCGGTATGGTTGGCCAACGGTTTGTGTCTTTGTTGGAAAACCATCCCTGGTTTACAGTTACCGCACTGGCCGCCTCCCAGCGATCCGCCGGTAAAACCTATGCCCAGGCTGTGGGCGACCGCTGGGCAATGTCCACCCCTATGCCTGCAAAAATGGCGGATATGATTGTTTTAGACGCCAGCGCAGACGTAGAAAAAATCGCCGGCTTGGTGGACTTTGTTTTCTGCGCTGTGGATATGGATAAAGCGGAAATCCGTGCACTGGAAGAGCGCTATGCCAAGGCCGAAGTGCCTGTGATGAGCAACAACTCCGCACACCGTTCCACCCCGGATGTACCCATGATTATCCCCGAAGTCAACCCCCAGCACGCCGAGATTATCGAGGTTCAGCGCAAACGATTGGGAACCAAGCGCGGCTTCATTGCGGTTAAATCCAACTGCTCCATCCAGAGCTATGTGCCTGCCCTGCACCCACTTATGGATTTTGGGCTGCAATCGGTGTTGGCTTGTACCTATCAAGCAATTTCTGGTGCGGGCAAAACCTTCGAGACCTGGCCTGAAATGGTGGATAACCTGATCCCCTACATTGGCGGCGAAGAGGAAAAGAGCGAACAGGAACCCCTGAAGGTTTGGGGGCAGATCCAGGGCAGCGAGATTGTAAAGGCCTCTGCGCCCCTCATCACTACCCAGTGTCTGCGGGTGCCTGTATCCGATGGCCACACCGCCGCAGTATTTGCCCGATTTGACAAAAAGCCGGATTTAGAGGTTATCAAAGAGCGTTGGAGCAGCTTTGCAGGAGAACCCCAAAAGCGCAAGCTCCCCACTGCACCGGAGCAGTTCATCCACTATTTCACCGAGGATAACCGCCCCCAGGCTAAGCTTGACAGAGATTTGGAAAAGGGCATGGCAGTGTCGGTTGGTAGACTGCGGGAGGACAGCCAGTATCACATTAAGTTTGTATGTCTTTCCCACAACACCTTGCGGGGTGCTGCCGGTGGTGCTGTTTTAATGGCAGAGCTGCTCTGCGCCAAAGGATATGTGTAATAGAAGGATGTAAGACACCTGTTGTATTGATCAATCCCTTTACCGAAAAAGGAGCTGTGGTTTTATGAAAAAAGTAATATTTACGGGATCCGGTGTTGCCATTGTTACCCCAATGAATCAGGACTATTCCATCAACTACGACCAGCTGGGCAAGCTGATTGACTGGCATGTGGAGCAAGGAACCGACTGTATCGTTATCTGCGGTACAACTGGAGAAAGCACCACCATGTCCGACGACGAGCATGTGGAATGCATCCGCTACACTGTGGAGCGGGTGGCTGGAAGAATTCCAGTTGTGGCTGGTGCTGGAAGCAACGACACCGCTTATGCTGTGTGGATGTCCCAAAAAGCCAAAGAGGTGGGCGCCGATGCACTGCTCCACTCTACCCCCTATTACAACAAAACCTCCCAAACCGGTTTGGTCAAGCATTTTAACGCCATTGCCGATGCCACCGACCTGCCTGTGATACTCTACAACGTTCCCGGTCGAACCGGTATGACCATTAAGCCGGAAACCTATCTGGAGCTGAGCAAACACCCCAACATTGCGGCCACCAAGGAGGCCAGCGGAGACATTTCCCTGATTGCAAAAACCGCTGCCCTTTGCGGAGACAACCTGCACATCTACTCCGGCAATGATGACCAGACCATCCCGGTTTTGGCTATTGGCGGCAAAGGGGTTATCTCGGTGCTGGGCAACATTATGCCCAAAGAAACCCATATGATTTCCCAACTGCATCTAGATGGTAAAGCCGACCAAGCTCTGGCTCTGTACATCAAGCTGTTGCCTATTGCCAACGTGCTGTTTGATGATGTAAACCCCATTCCTGTCAAGGAAGCAATGAATCTGATGGGCCTTTGCGCCGGTCCCTGCCGTATGCCGCTGTGCGAGATTGGCCCAGCAGCCAAAAGAGCCTTGGAAACCGAACTGCAAAAATTAGGCCTTATCCAATAGTGAGAACCTAGCTTTAGAATTCGAGGAAGTAAAATGATTAAAATTATTTTGTCTGGCGCTGGCGGTACCATGGGGCAGGTTATCGCCAAATGTGTAACCCAGCGCAATGACTGCACCGTTGTAGCGGGAATTGACCCCAATAGCCAGGTGGATGCCGGCTTCCATATCTTTACCAAAGCGATGGACTGTGATCTGCCTGCCGATGTGATAATTGATTTTAGCCATCCAGCCGCTTTGGAAGGGCTATTAGAGCTTGCTCTGCACAAAAAGTTGCCGGTTGTGGTGGCCACCACCGGTTTAAGCGGTGAACAAGTGGCCAAAATTCATGAGGCCGCCAAACACATTCCGGTATTCTTTTCTGCAAACATGTCCCTAGGTGTAAATCTGATGCGAGAGCTTGCCAAAATTGCCACACGGGTTTTGGGGGATCTTTTTGACATTGAAATTGTGGAAAAGCATCACAATCAAAAAATCGATGCCCCCAGCGGAACTGCTTTGATGCTGGCGGATGCTATCAGCGAAGAGATGCAGGAACATCCCCAATATGTATACGATCGCCATTCCCAGCGCAAAAAGCGCACCAAAAATGAAATTGGTATGCACGCTGTGCGGGGGGGAACCATCGTGGGGGAGCACGACATCCTCTTTGCTGGTCGAGATGAGGTGTTGACCATTTCTCACAGCGCCACCTCCAAGGAGATTTTTGCTACCGGAGCGATTAGCGCCGCTGTCTTCCTCTATGGAAAAAAACCAGGTCTTTATGATATGTCCAACCTAATCGAACAACAATAAAACACTTTCTGGAGGTGTAGGTCATGTACGGAGTATCTCATATGGATGTCTATGAGGACATAGCGCTTATCAGCTTTCGCAAAATCCCTGCCAGTGCAGAACTATTGGCGGATATTTTTGGACGGTTTGCAGATGAGGACATCAACATCGACATGATTTCCCAGACCAGCCCCGTAGGTGACGTTGTCAGCCTCTCATTTACCTGCTTGCAGGCAGATATGGTTAAAGTGCTGGGTATCTCTAACCAACTGCGGGGAAAATACCCCCAGATGCAGCCCCTTGTAAGCAACGGCAACTGTAAAATTACCTTATCTGGCGAGGAAATGCGCACTGCTTCGGGTGTATTTGCCCGGGCGGTAACCGCTTTGGCCACCACAGTTGTGGATGTTCAGCAGGTTACTACATCCGAAACCGAAATCAGCCTGTTGGTTACAGCCGCCCATCTGCAAAATGCTGTGGCCGCCCTGAAAAAATGTTTTGAACTGGATATGGCAGAGTAACTATACAATAAAAAATGCCCCTTGCTGTACAATCATACAGCAAGGGGCATTTTCATGGGGTTATTCCAATTCCTCTTCGATATCACGAATTTCTTTTTGTAAGCTGGAGATGGCATGTTTTCGATTGATATTTTTTTCTTTCAAGGTTTCGTAGTGGGTATCTGAAGGGGTTTCAGCCATAATTTCTTTAGAGATTTACATATTGTATTTGGTGGTTTCTATTTTATGCTGAATAGCTTTGATTTTATCCTTACCTTCTTGCTGGTGCATCTTCTGAATGGTACTTAGATTGTCCTGCATAAAGCAAAACCTCCTTGTTTATTCCTGCTCTAACTGAACTCTCGCCTCTTCTTCTTTCATATCCCGAATCATGGAAGAGACCGCCTGAGCCCGGCGACCATTTTGATCCAGAAGTTTCTGTTGTT
>CAYNCW010000293.1:0-3862 GCA_964395635.1 uncultured Oscillospiraceae bacterium | reverse complement strand
TAGAAAGAGTTTGAATGATTAGATTTCCACTCGCAATCGCTTGTGGGAGTTACATACAGAACGGTATCACCAGCAGCATTGGTCTTCTGGGCGATGTCTACGTTGCTCAGTCCAATAAGCTTTTTAAATTCTAAACCGTTTTCTATGGTGATAACAATTTCTGGGTTCTTTACTGTATTTAGGGCGTTGCCTACATTGATTTTCCAACCAAAACGCATTCCCTTTTCCAGTGTAGCATTTTGCGTTAAATTTTTAAAATCATTGGTTACAATGGAATCTATAGGTTTATCTGTTCCTCCAGTATATTCCTGAGGGAGTATCTGGACGCCGGGATTGATTTTGACCTCGGTTATGGTAACATGCTGTTGCGCTTGATACCGGAACTTACCGCCTTCTGGATACAGATTTGCTGTTGCGGCCACACCGCCAATGTCAACTGTGTTTTCAACTGCGATTCCAGAAGCAGTTGCATACTGGGTGTCGCCACCATTCTTAATATAGAAAGCTGCATAGTTGTTATCGGTATAGGTTTCCATCGCCCCTGGAGTACCGCTACCCATCAGCTCTCGAATTTTCGGCACATCTTCAGCTTTTATTACCGTATTGTAGCTAATGGTAATACTGGTGGGGTTGGGGGTGTCAGGTGTTGTGCCTGCCAGCACATAGGTGTCCCCGGTGCTAGAATCGTTAATATTCTTACCATAATTATCTTTAAACTCTGTGAGTTTAAAGATGGTATTTCCATTTGTTTCAATGATTTCTGGCATTTTAAAATTCACGAAACCAGCTTTAAGCATGATAGTGCCGTCTAAGGTTTCGTATTTGGGAAGCACATCCACAATGGCATCAATTTCCATCGGGTCTTTGCCATAGTTGGAAATGGTGACTTCATAGGTTCTCTTCAACTCACCGCCTAAGGTAATCTTTGGGTTAAACGTAGCCTTTTTAATGCCTACTTTACCATCAGGGTTTCTATTAACCTTAACTGTACATGTTTTTAATATTCTAGATTTGCTTTCTGTAATTGTGTCATCGTTATTGCTATCAGCAAAAGCAGAACCATTTTTTACGCCATACTCATCAATCGATTCTTTTAAATAAATGCTTGCATTATTGATTAGCGATGTATAGCTTTCGTTAAATCCTGTTATTGCCTTTTCATTGACAGTTGCATAGTAGGTTAATACCAGCTTCTCGCCTTGTGCAATCTGTACACCCTGTTTGTCATTAAAATGGATGTAGTATATCGAACCAGGCTTAACAACGGTTGCTGGATAGGTTTCTTTGGTAGTGCCATTTGCATTCAAATGGACAATTTCTGGAACTGCATTCTGATCCAAAGTCAAACCAACTGCCATTTGGTCTCTGAAAGAATATGCAGTAAAAGCGGGGTTGTTAGCAGTAGCCAAAGCATTGGTAAAGGTAACAGTATATTTAATTCTATCCCCTACCAAAAGTGTATTGATATCTCGATTTTGGTCACCAACATACTCAGCTTTCTTTTCCAAATCTGCATAGGGCTTAGCCACTACTTCTGCTTTTTGCACATAATGGCCTCCGGCAAATTCAAAGTATACATCTTCATCACCGCCACCGCCGATGCCGGAACCCTTGATCTTACCTTTTCCTACAAAGTCGTTGTAGATAAACCCTTGGCTATCCTCAACGCCTACAACCTCCATATGGTATTTTACTGTAAGCGTTTGGCTTGGTAGTAAATCACCACCAATTCTAAATATGGTCTTATTATCACCTTGCTCATCAACTGTAATAGTTCCAATGGTAGCAGACATGGGGTATTTTACATCATCAACAATCAGCTTTAAACCAGGAGAATGATTATCCTCCACCAACAGGCTGGTAAGGGTATGAATGCTCGTGTTTTTTGCAGTAAGGGTAAACATAATAACATCCCCTACCTTATAGGGAGGTCTGCTTAACTGTGCATCAACACCCAACTTGTTTTCTATAAAGTCAGCTTTTTTGTTTCTGCTGGAGACTGTTGTTTTGTTATAAGAATCAATTGTAATTGTAGCAAAAGCAGTTGCCTCTGAAATATCATGGTTTTGATATTTCCCTTTTACACTGGCATTGTTTGCAATGGTATCTTTTCCTTTGGTATCTCGTACTAAAAAGGTTACCTTAATACCATCGCTTAAATTGAGCCCAGCAGGTACATTGTAATAGGTGTATTTAATCCCTACTACAGAGTCTATAGGTGTATTTTTTAAAAAATCGGTTACATAGATATCCATTGCGTTTTTGTTCTTGTAGTAGGTGGTGAGATTAACACTTCCCCCACCGGTCAACAACGCCTCGACATCTACTTTCTCAGCTTCTTTAACATTAACAGAAAACTTCTGCAGAAGTATCTCATTGGGATCAAAGGTGTCGGTAAATACGATTTGCTCCATAGTGTTTTTCTGTTTGTTCTGCACACCGGTAAAATTGAATGCTACTGTATCGCCTACCCACTTCTTGGGTGTGGTAGTTGTTTTGGTTAATACGAAAGGCTGAATATCATCTACAACAGTGTTTTTGCTGTTTACCTGGAGCTTTATCATATCCTGAGTTGCTCTTTTAAGGTCTATCGATGATTTATTTGCGTTTACAGTATATGCCGGTGTTGCGGTACCAACCGTAGTTCCCATAGGCTGGGAATAAATCATAATAGTTGCAGTGTCGCCAATTCTTACAGGAACGGCACTTGGATGTATTTCCGCCCCTTGGATAGAGAAGGAATCGGTGGTAAATGCAAGCTCTTTCTCTGCCGGATTTGTAGTATTCGCAACATCCGCTGTAACCTTAAAGGAGGTTACATACTCTACAGCGTTAATGGTGTGAGTTTTTAATACGTCAATTTTGACTGCGTTGGAACCAGCTACAATTTGATCACTTTTTATTAAAATTTTAGGCTGCTGACTAAGCTCTGGGCTTTCATCGTAAAAAAGAGGGATGCTAAATTGTTCCACAATCTGCGCACTTTGTGCATATACGTTGCCTCCAGCAGAGCTATAGCTTGGATCTGCGTTGTAGTTTAGGGTAAATGTGGGTACCATAACCTTGCCGGTCTCTGCATTGTAGTATAACTGCACGGTCTCTCCATTTGTGTAGGCAGCTTGATCCTTTTGAAGCTTAGTGGTGACAGGTTGCCACTTAAAATTATCGGCAACTATGGTGTAATAAGGTGTGCTATCTGCCACAACTCCACTTTCTTGCCCGTCAAAAAACACAACCGCTGGAAGATCGTATCCCAGTCCGTCATCTGTTATAAAGTCAGGAGCGGGGATAAAAGGCACCATAATACCAGAACCGTTGGTATCTCCGGTAACCGATACAGGTTGTGTCCAGGTTACCCAAAGGTATTCGTGATCTGGATCGGTATTTGCTTCATCTGGCGCAGTTTCTCCGCCAAAAACCACTTCAATATTGGTAAACTGGGTATTTGCTGGCTTTGCGCCCTTGGGCAGGGTTAAACGAACCTGAAGCTTATTTTCTGGAATCTTCATTTCGGTTTCGCCGCCGCTTTTCAGCGATACAAACATTTTTGCAACAAGCTCAGCGCCGCTTTTCACTTTTTCTTGACTCAGGGTATAGGAGAAATGAACCGACTGGTTAAACTCCTCGATGGAGTTCAGATCCTCCCCTATAGGATCGGATTCGCCCAATGTGAAAAATGCAGGCCATTTTGATTCCTCTTCCGGTTGCCCTTCCTCTGGCTCTAGGCCATCCAATTGGGGAGTATCCACCTCGGGGGTTGTGATTTCAGCGCCATCAGAAAAACCGATAGCGTTTACATCCTCGCCGACCTCAAAATCAGCCACGGCAACAACACTAAATATCAGCATAGCCGCAACAACCA
>CAYNCW010000292.1:0-3863 GCA_964395635.1 uncultured Oscillospiraceae bacterium | reverse complement strand
TCATGACAGATACTGATTTTGACGATATGGACGACAGTGAAGATATGGACCTGGATTTGGAATAATATTCTAATATTGTGTTTCTTTGTATGATAAAGAAAAAATATGTAAAAATAAAGATTGACAAAACACCGTATCTAGTGATAAAATCTTAATTTGGGCGACGTCCCACAGTTTGTTCGGCAGCGGAGCCGAAAGACTCCGCTGTTTAACATAAATTTTTTCAGAAGGAGGTGCCATATGCCAACCTTTAACCAGCTTGTACGCAAGGGCAGAGAGGTTATCACCAAGAAATCCACCGCACCCGCGCTTCTCAAAGGACTTAACTCCAAAAAGAGAATTATGACTGACCACAATTCTCCGCAAAAAAGAGGCGTCTGCACAGCAATCAGAACTGCAACCCCCAAAAAGCCCAACTCCGCGCTGCGTAAAATTGCGAGAGTACGGCTTTCCAACCAGATTGAGGCAACAGCCTACATTCCCGGTGAAGGCCACAACCTGCAAGAACACAGTGTTGTGCTCATTCGTGGCGGACGTGTTAAGGACCTGCCTGGCTGCCGTTACCACATTGTTCGTGGTACATTGGATGCCCAAGGTGTTGCCAACCGTCGGCAGAGCCGTTCCAAGTACGGAACCAAACGTCCAAAGGCTGGTGCTTCTAAGTAATAAAACTCGAATATTAGGACTGCCGACAGGCGGCTTAAACATAGCCCCTATCGGCACCGCGAGAGTTTTGTCACTTTCGAGTACCGATGAATTCATTATGTGAAGGAGGGAAGCGAAGTGCCGAGAAGAGGTAAAATAGCAAAACGCGATGTTTTGCCAGACCCACTTTACAATTCAAAGCTGGTAACCCGTCTTATCAATTCTATCATGTATGATGGTAAAAAAGGCGTATCCCAGAAAATTGTTTATGGCGCATTCGACATCGTAAAAGAAAAAACCGGTAAAGAACCACTGGAGGCCTTTGAACAGGCTCTTGAGAATATCATGCCTGTGCTGGAGGTTAAAGCACGGCGCGTTGGTGGCGCAACCTATCAGGTTCCCATCGAAGTGCGCCCGGAAAGACGTCAGACACTTGGTCTGAGATGGCTTACATCTTACTCCCGCAACCGCAACGAGCGGACCATGCGTGAGCGTCTGGCCGGCGAAATTATGGATGCTCTGAACAGTACCGGCGGTGCTTGCAAAAAGCGCGACGATACCCACAAGATGGCAGAAGCCAACAGAGCATTTGCACACTACAGATGGTAATTCTTTGCTAGAATTGTTGTTAAGGAGAACACTATGCCAAGAGAGGTCCCGTTAGAACTCACGCGCAATATCGGCATAATGGCCCATATTGACGCAGGCAAAACAACCACCACAGAACGCATTCTGTTTTATACAGGCCGTGTGCACAAGGTTGGCGAGGTTCATGAGGGCGCTGCTACCATGGACTGGATGCAACAGGAGCAGGAGAGAGGTATCACCATTACCTCTGCCGCTACCACAGCCTTCTGGAAAGGCCACAGAATCAACATCATCGACACCCCCGGCCACGTGGATTTCACCGTTGAGGTAGAGCGTTCCTTGCGGGTACTGGACGGATCGGTTACTGTGTTCTGCGCCAAAGGCGGCGTTGAACCCCAGTCCGAGACAGTTTGGCATCAGGCCAACAAGTACAGAGTTCCCCGCATGGCTTACGTCAACAAGATGGACATTATGGGTGCCGATTTCTACAACGTGGTAAGCATGATGCATGACCGGCTCAAGACCAACGCCGTCCCCATTCAGCTTCCTATTGGCGCCGAGTCCGACTTTAAAGGTATCATCGACCTGGTAGAGATGAAAGCCTATGTCTATTATGATGATTTGGGCAAGGACATCCGGGTAGAAGAAATCCCAGAAGACATGAAGGACAAGGCGGAAGAATACCGCAACAATCTGTTAGAGGTTGTTGCCGAGCAGGACGAAGCCTTGATGGAGCGTTATCTGGAAGGCCAAGAGATAACCATCGAAGAAATTAAGGCTTGCATCCGCAAAGCAACCATTGCCAATGATATGGTGCCGGTTGTTTGTGGTACATCCTACAAAAACAAGGGTGTACAAAAGATGCTGGACGCGGTTGTGGACTATATGCCCGCACCCACCGACATCCCCCCCATTAAGGGTGTTAATCCAGAAACCGGTGAGGAAGAGGAGCGCCCCTCCTCAGACGAAGAGCCGTTTTCTGCACTGGCGTTTAAAATCGCCACCGACCCCTTTGTGGGCAAGCTCTGCTTCTTCCGGGTATATTCCGGCTCTGTAAAGGCTGGCAGCGCAGTGTTTAACTCCACCAAGGATAACAACGAGCGCATGGGCCGTATCGTTCAGATGCACGCCAACCACAGACAAGATATTGAAATCTGCTACTCCGGCGATATTGCTGCAGCAGTGGGCTTCAAGAATGTCACCACAGGCGACACCATCTGCGATGCAAAGCACCCCATCATCCTGGAGTCTATGGAATTCCCCGAGCCTGTTATCCGGGTAGCTATCGAACCTAAGACCAAAGCCGGTCAAGAAAAGATGGCCATCTCCCTGGCAAAACTGGCAGAAGAGGATCCCACCTTCCGCTTCTATACCGATGAAGAAACCGGTCAGACCATCATCGCCGGTATGGGTGAGCTCCATCTGGAAATTATCGTGGATCGTTTGCTCCGCGAATTTAAGGTGGAAGCCAACGTTGGTAAACCTCAGGTTGCTTACAAAGAAACCATTCGTAGACTGGCAGATGTGGATACCAAATACGCTCGTCAGTCTGGTGGACGCGGTCAATACGGTCACGTTAAGATCAAGCTGGAGCCCAACGAAAGCGGCAAAGGCTATGTCTTCCAGAACAAGATTGTGGGTGGTTCCATTCCCAAGGAATACATTGGTCCTGTTGACCAAGGTATCCAGGGAGCCATGCAGGCAGGCGTCATTGCCGGATATCCGGTTGTGGACGTTATTGCCACACTGTACGATGGTTCTTACCATGAAGTAGACTCCTCTGAAATGGCATTTAAGATTGCCGGTTCTATGGCGTTTAAAGATGCTATGAAGAAAGCAGATCCCTGCATTCTGGAGCCTATCATGAAGGTTACTGTTACTGTTCCCGAGGAATACATGGGCGACATAATGGGCGACCTCAACTCCCGCCGTGGCCAGATTCAGGGTATGATTGCCCGAGGCGGCGCCCAACAAATTGACGCATTTGTACCGCTGTCCGAAATGTTTGGTTACGCTACCGACATGCGTTCCAAAACCCAAGGCCGTGGCCAGTACACCATGGAACCCTCCCACTATGTGGAGGTGCCCAAGTCCATTTCTGAGGGAATCATCAATACCCGGGCTAAAAAAGACTAGCTTTTTAACCAAAATGCTTGCATTTTAGAACTCTAGTTGCTACAATAGCACTTAGAAACCAAAGCAAGGCTATAGTTGGAATTAATCCTTAAATAAGGGAGGAAAATTAAGCAATGGCAAAACAAAAATTCGAACGGAATAAACCCCATATTAACATCGGTACCATTGGCCACGTTGACCATGGTAAGACCACTCTGACCGCTGCTATCACAAAGACCCTGGGCCTCAAGGGCGGCGCTGAGTTTATGGCTTATGACATGATCGACAAGGCTCCTGAAGAAAGAGAGCGCGGTATTACCATCAACACCGCTCACGTTGAGTATGAGACTGAAAACCGTCACTATGCTCACGTTGACTGCCCTGGACATGCTGACTACGTTAAGAACATGATCACCGGTGCTGCTCAGATGGACGGCGCTATCCTGGTTGTGTCTGCTGCTGACGGCCCTATGCCCCAAACCCGTGAGCACATCCTTCTGTCCCGTCAGGTTGGC
>CAYNCW010000291.1:0-3870 GCA_964395635.1 uncultured Oscillospiraceae bacterium | reverse complement strand
TGTAATACCATGGATTGCACAAGATATGAAGAATGACACCTTGCTTTCTATATTAGAACCCTAAAACCCCTAAAAGTAACAGCAAAGGATGCCATATGAGAAATTGGAAGCTAAAATTTGCAATGCTTGGGATTGGGCAAGCTATCTCACTTCTTACCAGTGCGGTTCTGCAAATGGCTATTGTGTGGTATCTGACCCAGCGGACAGGTTCAGCAGCCATCGTCACACTGGCCACACTTTCGGGATATCTCCCCAGAGCGGTGTTGGGCCTGTTTACCGGCGTGTTCATCGACCGATATGACCGTAAAAAAATACTCATATTGTCTGACCTGGGAATCGCACTGGCTGCTCTGCTCCTTGCGGGAGTTGCGCTATTGTCAGAAATACCCTTATGGCTAATTTTTTTAATGCTTTGTTTTCGCTCCATTGGGGCTGCTTTTCACTCACCTGCACTCAATGCCATTATACCCACAATTGTTCCCAAAGATCAGCTTGCCCGATGTGCGGGATTCTCCCAGGGCTTTGAGTCTGTATCTCTTATTCTAAGCCCTGCTTTGGCTGCAATCCTCTTTACCATTTGGGATTTAAGTTCCATTATATTGTTGGATGTGGTTGGAGCTGCCATTGCCATTTTCATTGTGGCAGTCCTTCCTCTTCCCAAAACAGGTAAAGAGGGGAGCGGTGAATCAGTTCATCTATGGCAGGATATGAAGGAAGGGATTGGGATTCTGCAAAGGCAAAAAGGCATGATGGCTATCCTGGTTATCAGCTCGTTATACGCCTTTATCTACTTCCCAATAGGTTCCATGTATCCGCTGATTACCATGACCTACTTTGGCGGAAGTGTAGCTGATTCCAGCATTGTAGAAATTGTGTTTTCCGTGGGGACACTGGCGGGTGCACTGTTGTTAGGGATAATTGCCAATAAGATTCACAAGATTGGTGCCATTGCTGCATCTATTGGAATATATGGTTTTGGAGCCACCATTGTGGGGATGTTGCCCCCTAGCGGGCTAAGCGCATTTATCGTTGTATCGGCTGTTATGGGCCTTACAATTCCGTTTTTTTATGGACTGCGCACAGCTATTTTTCAAAGCACCATCCCCAATGCATATCTTGGCAGAGTGCTGTCGTTGGCCTATAGTGTAAGCCTGTTTGCTGCTCCGTTGGGGCTGTTATTGGGCGGTGGTTTTTCTGAGATTGCTGGTGTGCAAAACTGCTTCTTTGTCTGTGGGTTATTGGCGGTCTGCCTTGCTGTTACCATGCTAGTTATGCCCTCAGTTCGCAACAGTGTCAATGAACAGGATATAAAACCAAGCGAATAAACAGCCTTTGGGTAAATTGTGTAGTATTCACAGCTTCTGACAGCACCAACAGTTGTACTATAAGAAGTATAAAAATGATAAGGAAGCACTCTGGGCCATATTTTTACACAAAACTCATAAGAACAAAAGCTGCCAAACTCATGTTGGCAGCTTTTGTTCTTATGAGCCGATAGAGCTAACAGGGATCTGATTTTATGAGATCTTTTCCTGCTGTAAAAGGATGCCCTATCACGCTGTTTAAGTTGTAATAACCAAATCCCATCATGATAATAGGATCTGCTTTAATTGGGTCAAACTTACCCTCGGTAATACAAACTTCATTTGCATATACAGCAACAATATCGCCAAAGAACATAGTAAAGCTGTTTATCGGCTTACTGTCACAAACCTTACAAAGAAAATTTAGTGAACATGCCTCTATCAACGGTGCGGTGCCTTCTGGGTCATAAAAGGCCGTAAACAAATCTGATTTGTCAACAGTAGACCCGGACACAATACCACAGTAATCTAGCTCCTTTACAAGCGACGAGGGTGGTATATTAACACTAAAGTATCCACTATGCACAATCCCACCCGTGATATAGTGGGTGTCTTTAACCGATACACATAGCACAGGATCAAGACAAGCGCACCCACCTGCACCAACGGCAGTATAAGTGGGTTTTCCGTTTACTATAGAACCAATGATCATTCCTGGAAATGGTCCAATAGGTTGGTTTGGAAGTTTGATTTTTTTCAAAAGTAAATACCCCCTATCCAATTCATGTGTTATTCTTCAGCCACGTGTGTGTACTGCCGATATCCTTATTTTCCACGAAGGGATTCTATTGCTTCTGAGACGTTGTGAACCCACTAGAAGGCTAAAGTTTAAGGGCTTGTTGCCACTCTACACAGACAACAAGCCCTCTGGGCTATTTAACCAAATTTTATGCCTAACTATTGGAGGTTATACTCAAACCGTTTTCTCTTGTTTGATTTAAGATTAGCCGTAATAAGCAACCAGTTCTATTTCTACCAGTGCACCCTTGGGCAATTTGTCCACCGCGAAGGCGGCACGGGCCGGCAACACTTCGCCGTTAAAGTACTGGGCATAAATCTCATTCACAGCAGCGAAATCTGCAATGTTCTCCAGCAGAACGGTGGTTTTTACAACGTTGGTAAAGCTAAGCCCTTCTGAGGAAAGGATTGCCTGCAGGTTTTTAAATACCTGATGGGCTTGCTCCTGTACGCCGCCCTCTACCAGATCAGCGCAACCAGGTGCCAGAGGAATCTGACCGGAAACAAACAGCAAATCACCGGCTTTAATAGCCTGGGAATACGGTCCAATTGCAGCAGGTGCATTTTCGGTATTGATTTTCACTAATGGCATATTTTTCAATCTCCTTTTTGTGTAAGTACGTTGTTGTGTATGGGAAAACCCCGGAAGGGTTTAACCTGTAATTTTAAACGTTGAATCGGAACAGAATGATGTCTCCATCCTGAACAACATATTCCTTGCCCTCTTGGCGAACAAGACCCTTTTCTTTGGCGGCGGTCATGGTGCCACAAGCCATCAGATCATCAAAGGCAACCACCTCCGCACGGATAAAGCCCCGTTCAAAGTCCGAATGGATTTTCCCAGCGGCTTGGGGCGCTTTGGTTCCCTTTTGAATGGTCCAGGCTCTTACCTCCGGTTTGCCTGCAGTGAGGTAAGAAATAAGCCCAAGGAGGCTGTAGCCCGACTGGATAATTCTATCCAAACCAGATTCAGAAAGCCCAAGTTCAGATAGGAACATCAGCTTGTCCTCTTGGGACATGTCGGCAATTTCCTCTTCTATCTTGGCGCAGATGGGCAACACCTGGGCACCCTCCTGTGCGGCAATGGCGCATACGTCCTGATAGTGCTTGTTGGTTTCAATTTTGCCGGTAAAGTCTGCTTCGCTTAAGTTGGCGGCATAAATTACAGGCTTTGCAGACAGCAGGGGAACATCGGCTAAAATTTCGGCCTCGGCCTCGGTACATTCAATTCCCCGGGCCGAGACACCTTCCTCCAATCGGGCCAGCAGCCGCTGCAAAAAGGTTACTTCTGCCGCAAATTTTTTATCGCCCTTTGCCGCTTTGGAAGCTCTGTCCATACGGCGCTGGACAATGTCGATATCCGAGAATATCAGCTCCAGATTGATGGTCTCAATGTCCCGAACCGGGCCAACTTCGCCGTCCACATGTACAATTTCTCCGTCCTCGAAACACCGGACCACATGGACAATGGCATCCACTTCCCGAATATTGGCCAAGAATTTATTGCCCAATCCCTCGCCTTTGGAGGCACCCCGCACAAGACCGGCTATATCCAAAAATTCCAAGACAGCGGGTGTTAGTTTATCAGGGGAGTGCATCTCCGCTAGGGCTTCCAGACGTTTATCCGGTACCGAAACAACCCCCACGTTGGGTTCAATGGTGCAGAAAGGGTAGTTGGCCGACGCAGCGCCGGCATTGGTTATCGCGTTAAACAAGGTGCTTTTTCCCACATTGGGAAGACCTACCATACCTAATTTCATCAGTGCAT
>CAYNCW010000290.1:0-3913 GCA_964395635.1 uncultured Oscillospiraceae bacterium | reverse complement strand
GCCCATTGGTGCAGGGGCAGCTTGGGCAGCCCAACAGCCCCCAACAATGTCATAATCACTCCACCATGGGTCACCACAGCCACCGAGGTTAGCCGCTCCTGCATCATCTGCTGGAACACATCCTCCAACGCCTGCACCACCCGTATGGTAAAGGCAACTGTTTCCTCGCCCCCCGGGGGGGTGTTTGCAAAGGAATTTTCCATCCATTTTCCAAAATCCGCATTGCCCCGCAGCTCTTCAAAGGTTTTGCCTTCAAATTCTCCTAGGTTCATATCCTTAAATCCATCGGCTATGCGCATTTCCACATCGGGATACAAAATCTCTGCCGTTTGTTTGCACCGCCAAAGTGGGCTGGAATACACCGTTTGCACCTTGGGATAGCGGAATTCCTTGCGCAGCTGGTGCAAAGCGTCCATCCCTTTATCGCACAAGGGAATATCGCTTTGGCCCACATAACGCTTTCTGGGATGTATCGAAGTACGCCCGGTTCGGATGAGATGAATCTTATAGGTTATCATAAATGGCCCCCCAAATCTAAAAATATGTACAAATATGTCGAATCGGGATGTAAATTGTATTTACAAAGTGTTTTTCCTGGTCTATAATATACAATACGTAACTATCAGAGGAGTAAAACTATGAACACCGATTTTCCAAGAATATTAACCTTGCTCCGAAAGGAAAAAGGTATAAGCCAAAAACATGCTTCCGCGCAGCTGGGTATCTCTCAGGCACTGCTCTCCCACTATGAAAAGGGCATCCGGGAATGTGGCCTGGATTTTCTTGTGCGCTGTGCGGATTTTTATAACGTATCTTGCGATTACCTGTTGGGGCGGTCTCCGGACAGACAGGGCTCTACCCTGACGGTGGAGGATATCCCGGAGCCGGATGCAGTGGGACGGGAAAACCGTTCTATCACTGCGGTGTTACCGGTGCTCAACAAAAAGCTGGTTGCAAATTCCCTCAATGTATTATTTGATCTATTGGCAAAATCCAAAAACAAATCTCTTATTACCGAAGTGTCCTGCTTTTTGATGCTGGCGGTGTATCGGATGTTCCGGGTGGTATACACTGCCAACCCCAAAAACCAGGAGGCAATGTTTCATCTTCCGCCACAGGTGTATAGTTCCTACGCTTGTGCCGCTATGGAGATCTGTGAGGCCAATGCTGCCTCTATAGCCAGGGGGCAGTCTATCCACGGCATGGAACCTCTAAAGGCCCCGGATGCCTTAAGCTTGTCCACCGAAAGCATCAGCCAAAATTACCCACTGTTTGCCTCTTCCCTGTTTAACCTTATCCAAACCGCAGAATCTCGCATTGGATATCGGGGCAGGCGCTAACGGCTCTATCCGAATCTTAGACGATATACACGGTGCAAGCTGCTCTGGGTATATCGTTTTTTATTTTACATCTATCGCTTTGGGCTGAATTGGTATTAGTGTAACACTAATTCCTGCAAACCGCAAGTAATATATGGTAAATTTTGTATAAAGAAACCCTGCAATAGGTGGAAGGTGCTTCCATCTCCATTGCAGGGCCTTTTTGTATGTGGGATTATTGCACAGTACATCCTGGGTAATAGTGTTCCAATATAGATATGTAATTCCAACCATCCTGGGCGTAGAAGTTGGCGCCGTTTTGGCTCATGCCTACACCGTGGCCATACCCATAGGTGGTAAAGATAAACTGCTCTTTATCTGGCTGGTAGCTGGCTGTGAAATAGGCAGAGCGAAGGCCCAATACATTTTCACGCAGCATACGGCCGGTGATGGTATTGCCGGTTTTCAGGCTCTTTGTTTCCCCACACACCGCCATGCCCGCGTTGTAGCCTCCATCGGTGTAGGAAAGCACCTGGAACCAATCCTCCGGGTCGCCGTAGGTTTCTATACCCAGCTTATTGTAGATGCGTTTGGACACATCCTCCACACTGTAGCTCCAAGATACCTTGTAGTGCTTGGCGCGCGTGTCCACGGGGCTTTCCACCGATACCAGATAAGGATAGCTTCCCCCCCAAACCGACTGGGAGGAGGTGGTTTGCCCTGCGCTAGTGGCATGATAGGGGGTAAAGGCTATTTTTCCCTGATAATAGACTGCTTGTCCCAAAACGCTGTCCACTCCGGCCAGGACATTTTTACTGATTTCATTGGCATTTGCCAAAAATACATTGGGTATCTGCCCTTTTCCATTGTGATAAGCTACATATGTATAAGCTGCAATTGCCTGGGCTTTCACCGCTTCGGGGTGAAAGTTGCTGCCCAGCTCTATCTGAACAATCCTTGCAACAATATCCCTGGCATCTCCCGATACCCTTTGCCCACCGGCCTGCACAGTGAGGGTGGTGAAGGAAAGCTCTTTGCCAGGAGTGTTGTTGGCAGCGTCTAGGGCTTGTTGTTTGGCCTGACTTGGCGGTTCCATACCAATGTTGGAAAAGAGGTTGGGCTCGTTATAGGAGGTTTTAAGAGCTGAAACTCCATGTATCTTATTGGGCTGAACAAACATCTTATTGGCCAGATCCAAGTTGATGCCTTCGTCATCCACATGTCTGCCTGTAGATTCCTGGGAGCTTTGACTTGGTTCTTGCGCAAAAAGCGGCGGTTCCTCACTGCTTGGTGGTGGCGTACTGCTGGAGCTGGCAGCAGCTTGTCCCCCCTGAGAGGGCTGCGCCCAATCTGGGGTAGAACCAGCAGGTGCACTACTGGAAGGCGGGCTGCTGGAAGGCGGTCTACTGGCCGGGACACTGGAAGAGGGTGCAGGCACAGAGGAAACCGGCTGGGAAGAGCTTGGCGGCGGCAACAGGTTGCTTTCCGGCGCAGCACTAATTGCTTGACTGGAAACCGGCCGACCGGCATTGGGGGTGGTTCCAAAGGATGCCAAATCCAGGTTAGGTTTTGTGCCGCCATAGGTTTTGTACCAAATATCCGGGTAGAGG
Organism: uncultured Oscillospiraceae bacterium; assembly: GCA_964395635.1. Lineage (GTDB taxonomy): Bacteria > Bacillota > Clostridia > Oscillospirales > Ruminococcaceae > WRAV01. The sequence continues at coordinate 984 of CAYNCW010000290.1, read as the reverse complement.
GGTTGGGGATTTTTTACTGCGCTGGCTACATCCACCGAGGAGTCTTCCCCTTTGCGCACCTTACGCGCCACAACAACAAACCTAGCCTCGGTAAATTCATAGGTGCAGGTGGATAGAGTCAACAGCTTATCCCCAGGCTGCACATCCACCGGAATATTTAAGATACTGCGCGCCTGCACCTGGTTTACAAAGTTCATAAAATCCTGGTTGTTATCCGCTTCAATAAAGTTGTGGTAAGGGAAAACAGGCCCCTGCTGGGTATAGGCGTTGGTGATAAACACCGCAAACACCTTGTAATCGGCTTTTTCATGCACTGTAGAGAATTCGATAACTGGATGCTGGCGGTAATACTCCAGGGTTTGATAGGGTATGATTTCGCCGAAAATTTGGCCATCCTTCATATTGTGGCCGTATACCACCATATTGTCGCTTTGATTTTTTACATCCACACGATAGTCCATAAAGGGAATGCCGTGTTGGTTGGATTTTTCATAAAAGTCCCGGCGCAGATAGTAATCGTTGTCCGGCCCTTGTACTATGGGATATTGTACCTGGGTTTCCGGTATGTTGATATACGCCACTACATCCGGGTTTATGTTCCAAAGCCCCGCAAAGGACCCCAGATAATCCTTGGGGTAATCCTCGGCGATGGATACATCCCCCCCCATTTCACCAAAGGTGAAGAGACTTTGCAGCTCCTTTGCCTGTTCTCTCGCCCGAAAAGAATCAAAATAGTATTTTCCCACATATCCTGCGGAGCCAATAAACACCAGCATCGCCAGAATTAAGATTACTTTTCTCACTTTGATCCTCGTTTCATCTTTTTTCCCGATAATGAAGTTGCGCTTGAAGAACCCTGGGGATTTGCTGCTACTTTTTTCTGGGGTTTCTTCCGGTTCATAGCTTTCCTTATCGGTAACCAATCGCCCTCTGAGAGCTTGGTCTAGGGGGATAGCAGCTGGGTAACTGCCGGGCATATAGTCC